>NZ_AHBC01000023.1:0-102094 GCF_000236625.2 Halomonas sp. GFAJ-1 | reverse complement strand
GATCCCTTGCCGAACTCAGCAGTGAAACCGCTTAGCGCCGATGGTAGTGTGGGGTCTCCCCATGCGAGAGTAGGTCATCGTCAGGCACTTATTAAGAAAAATCCCCCAGGGCTGATGCCTTGGGGGATTTTTTTATGCGTGAGGGGTAAAAAAGAAGGGGGAAGGGAGAATCGTGAGCCGGAAATGCCACACCTCACCACTCAATGGCTTCACCCGCCCAATCCCAAAAACTGCCGGTGTCTTCTGGGGTGCGTTGGGAAATAACCTTCAATAGTTGCTCTGCAACGAAGTCAGGCGTGAATAATTTGTCATTGGGTACGCGGGCTTGAAAGGGTTTTGAAAGAGCAGTGTCGGTAGTGCCTGGGTGTAAGCATAGCACTATGGATTGCTTGTTAAGTCTAGTCAGCTCAATTGAGGCCGTTTTCATAAGCATATTATGGGCCGCTTTACTGGCTCGATAGCTATACCAGCCCCCGTAACCGTTATCGGTAATCGAGCCAACACGAGCCGAGAGGCTAGCGATGATCGCTGGATGTGAGCCTTGTAATGATGGCTTAAGAGCTGCAATTAATAGCGCAGGGGTAGCTGCATTAATATGCATTACATGATTAAGAGAAGCTGCATCAAGCTGTTCAAGGCGTTTCTCAGGCTGTAGACCGTGGCTATCGTCGTGAAGAGTACCTATTGCATTGAATAAGAAGTGGACTGGGCGTCCGCTTACTTGCTGGGCAACAACTGACCTGCCGTGCTCGGTAGTTATATCTGCAATAAGTGATTTTAGGCGTGGATGATCAGATGCTAAGAAAGAGCGGCTGATGGCAATGACTTCACCAGTTTTCTCTGATGCCAGCAGCGCATTAACCATTGCGCTACCAATACCACCACTGGCGCCAGTAACAACGGCTATAAAATCTTTTGGAAGATGGGAAAGCATAAATACGCTCCAGAAAGGGAGAACAATATGGTTCTCATTGAAGCGCGTTGTACAGTTGTTGTCTAGGCATTGCTGAGGGTATAAAACTTAAGCAGAGGCATTAATACGTCCTGGTTGAGCATTGTTACGCCCATCAGGCTTATACAGGGTCTTTTCAGCAATTTGCCGAATGTAATCCAGCATTTGCTGGTTGTGTTTCATGCGCAGCGTAAGCATTTGGCCTGTCAGCTCGTTCATACGAGCAACACGCTCACTTTTATCCAGTAGGCTTTCCCAAGCAGCTTTGCAATTAGCGTCAGTCGCCGCTGCAAGGGCGCCAGCCGCACCATCATCATAGCCTAGCCGTTTTTGTACTGAGCGGCGCACTACCTCAATACGCTCCAGCTCGCCAAGCAGCGCTTGTTTGGTGTGCGCAATGTCAGTCAGCGCATCGCCATCAATATCGCCTTTAGTCAGCTGTGCTTGCTCACTAGATAGCAGAGCGACTAGTTCATCAAGGCGGTTTTGCTGGTCATTGAGTAAGCGTACAAGGCTCATGGTTCGCCTCTTAAGACTCGTTTAAATTAGCAATTAAGCCATCAGCGATGCGATCAGCACGTATTTCTAAACGGCCTTCTCGAATAGCGTCGCGAATTTCCTGCACTTTTGCCATATCAATATCTTGAGAGCTATCAACACGAGATTGGCTAAGCTGCGTAGACTCTTTAGCCGCGCTAGCTGCCTCTACCGGTTTGGCTCCACTTACTTTCTGTACGTCATCACGCTGCTGGGCTTGATTTGAGCGAAGCAGCGGATTGATATTGTCAATTTTCACGTTGTTTGCCTCATCGTCAACGTTGGGGCGGCATGCGCTGTGATATTAACTATCGGCCGGTATAGAGAAGACTTTAGGCGCTGCGTTAAAAATCCACTATTAGTACGCCTTGCCCAACCACGCGCGCTGTCACCATTTCGCGGGTATCGAAGCGTACCCTAATACGTTCACCTTGGGCACCATTAGCCATTGCCTCGCCTTCGCGGGATACACGAAAGCCCGACCCTTGTGCGATAACAGTAACGCGCTGTCCCCTTTCAACTAGATGGGGCGCTTGTAGATAGTGGGCATGGAAAGTGCTACCACTACGGATAGGCCGTTGAGCGATCATGCCAATAATATCACTTTGCTCAGTGAGCGCTTGAGCCGCCAAGTCACCAAGATTACCTTCACGCTGGCTCAACATATCGCTGGTAATCAGTGTGCCGCGTTCGATATCGTGCCTAGCGACTGAATAACTACCAATGATATCAATCTGAGCCTGAATATAGCGCACTTGCCGCCGTTCTTCGCCACATCGCACACCTATAGAGACACGCCCAATAGGCGTTTGGTTCGCATTAGGGAAAAAGGGTTCAGGCGCTATACAGGCAGGCAGGTGGGGCGAGGGAGGGGATATGTCGATGACAACTTCTTGACCCAGCGCTTGAGAGTGCTCGTAAAGGAACTGCTGTACTACGTCAGTAAGTGACTGATTAGTAGTGTCTAGGTCGTTAGCCTGCACCTGTAAGGAGGTGCAAAGGGTTAAAAAGCAGACAAACAGAAAGTGTTTGAAAGTTGCCAAGCAGCCCGATGCTGGGCGCGATGGGTAAGGCATGTATAAATCGCTCAATCATAAAGGCTGATGATAAACATCGACGGTGAAGTGTAGTCCAAAAGTGCCCTAGGCATCATGCGAAATGCTGGTGTAAATAGCAGCTGTTCCATGCTTTAGGCTGACGTAGCGGGGCCTATTATTCATCATCAATAATTTCCGACTTATTTTTTGCCTCTCAGCGAGCGAGGGACGGCATGATCGACCAACTTAGTTCCGCCTTTAATTACCACCAGCAGGCACTGAACTTACGGCGCGAACGGCACGATGTGCTTGCTGCTAATATAGCCAATGCCGATACGCCTAATTACAAAGCGCGGGATATCGATTTTGCGGGCGAGCTTAAAAAAGCAGTAGGCAACGGCTCTGCTCAGCAGCAGAGCGGCGGTGTTGCATTGTCACGAACATCCGAACGCCACCTTTCTGGCCAAGGGCCCGCCTGGCGTGGCGCTGGCAGCTCTGACCTGTTGTATCGCATCCCGGATCAGCCAAGTCTAGACGGTAATACGGTCGATATGGATCGAGAGCGTACCCAGTTTGCCGATAATGCCGTTCGTTACCAAGCCGCACTGACGATTACGAACAGCCGCATTCAAGGGCTGAAAAACGCGATGCAGCCTGAATAACCGAGTTACAGGAGAAGAGTAAGCTATGTCGATGTTTTCAGCGTTTGATATTGCGGGTTCCGCTATGAGCGCCCAAGCGCAGCGTATGAATGTTACCGCTAGCAACATGGCCAATGCTGACAGTATTGCTGGGCCAGATGGGGAAACCTACCGGGCCAAGCAAGTCATGTTCCAAGCCCAGGCGCAGAATAACCGCTACGGCGTTGGCGGTGTTCGCGTGACGGAGGTGGTGGAAGACGACTCACCCCTACGCTTGGTATACATGCCGAACCATCCGGCGGCCGATGAAGAGGGCTACGTTGCTAAGCCTAATGTTGAACCCGTGCATGAAATGGTCAATATGATTTCTGCATCGCGTTCGTATCAGGCCAATGTTGAAGTTTTCAACACAACAAAGCAGATGATGATGCAGACACTCTCGCTTGGTGAGGGCTAAGCCATGATGAACAGTATTGATACCTCCACGCTCAGCAATATCAACGGCAGTAGAGGCGGCGCCCAGCTTAGCCAGAGTCAATCTGACGAGCTACGCCAGAGCTTTCTGACCCTGTTGATTACTCAACTTGAAAACCAAGACCCGCTTAATCCGATGGATAACGCTGAGATGACGTCTCAGCTAGCACAGATCAATACGGTCAGTGGAATCGAGCAGCTCAACGATACGCTAAACGGCATTACCGAGCAGATGAACGCCTCTCAAATGATTCAGGCGTCTGGCCTCATTGGTAACGCTGTACTTGTGCCGGGTAACAACGTCAAAGTAAATGTTGACGAAGAAGGCAATAGCTTTGCTACGCCGTTTGGCATTGAGCTTGATAAGCCTGCTGCGAGCGTTGAAATCGTCATTCGCAGTCGCGGTGGTGAGGTAGTGTATCGCAATGAAGTTAGCGGTGTGAGCGCAGGCGTTGAATCCTTCCAGTGGGATGGCAAAACGAACAATGGCGAAGCGCTTCCCGCGGGCGACTACCGCGTTAGCTATAACGCTAAAGATGCTAAAGGTGAAGCGGTAAGCGCTCAGCCGCTGAACTATGCCCTGGTGCAGGGTGTAACGCCGCAAGAGAAGGGTCAAGACGTACGTCTGGATCTAGGCGCCATTTATGGCCAGGTCACCCTCGAACAAATTAAACAAATTCTTTGATTGCGTTGCGCTTAGCGCCCCACATAACGCATCACATTGCTAAATTCAGGGGAATAAAATGAGCTTTTCACAAGCACTGAGTGGCCTCAACGCACAGCAGCAGAAACTAGGCGCTGTTGGTAACAATATCGCTAACTCCCAAACCGTGGGCTTTAAAAGTTCTAGTGTGCAATTTGCCGATGTATTTGCTGAGTCGCGCATTGGTCTAGGTACGCGCACATCAGCTGTGTTGCAAAATTTTAGTCAAGGCAATATCGAGTCTACTAACCGAAATATGGATTTGGCTATTGCCGGCGAGGGGTTTTTCCGCTTTCAGCAGCCCAATGGTGAAGTAGGCTACTCACGCAATGGCCAACTTACCATGACCGCTGATGGACGCATGGTGAATGCGCAAGGGGCGCAAATTATGGGTTACGCCGCTGATGCAGAGGGTAACGTTCAAGCAGGTGGTGATGTTGTAGGCCTTAGAGTTGATGCTGATGATTTAGGTGCAAGTGCGACTACTGAGTTAGACATATCTTTAAACTTAGATGCAGGTGAAGCTGAGTTGGTTGCCCCGACTGAAGCAGAAATATTAGCAGGTTTAGGGTCTAATGATTACTCATACTCAACCAACGCCACAATTTACGACTCACAAGGTAATGCGCGAAATCTAACGCTTTATTTCACTAAAATTGATGCGGCGGAAAATCAGTGGGACGTAGGTCTCAGAATGAGCGGTGGTCCAGAAGGCGCTGGTACCTATACTGTGGAAAGTTTTACCACGCTAGACTTTGATGCCAGCGGTAGGCTTGAGGGTGGCGGCCAGGCAAGCTTTACCTTCGACGATGGTGAGTTTAATGGTGATCAGCTTGAAGAGCTAACAGTAGCGTTGGATTTTGCTGGTGCCACTCAGTTTGCAAATAATTCCACGGTTAACGATATAACGCAAAACGGCTATACGGCAGGCTCGTTAGTGGGTGTCACCATTGAAGATGACGGCACCATTATGCGCAACTACTCCAACGAAGAGTCACGTGCAGCGGGGCAAATTGCGTTGGTTAGCTTCCGTAACCCTGAGGGTTTAAGGCCTGATGGTGACAACCTTTGGAGTGCTACAGGCGCGTCGGGGCAAGAGTTAGTCGGTGCGCCGGGTACGGGGCTGCGTGGTCTGATTGCCCCAAGCGCGATTGAAACCTCTAATGTAGATCTGGCCCGTGAGCTGGTAGATATGATTGTGTCACAACGTGCCTACCAAGCGAACTCGCAAACCATCAGCACCCAGGATGAACTCCTGCAGACCATTATTAATCTTTGATATTTAATAATGGCGTAACGTTGTAAGGAGTTAGTTGTGGATCGCATGCTATATACCGCCATGAGCGGCGCTAAGCACACGATGGATCAGCAGTCGGTGATTAGCCAAAATTTGTCGAATGTATCCACCGCAGGTTTTCGTGCCCAGCTGCAGGCGGCGCGTTCGGTGCCAGTGATGGGGGATGGTGCGCTGGCAACCCGCGTATCGGCGGTGACGACTACGCCTGGTACTGATTTCTCCCAAGGTCCTATCGAGCGGACGGGTCGCTCCCTGGACGTCGCCATGCAGGATAGTGCCTGGATGGCGGTATTGGCGGATGACGGCTCCGAGACTTATACCCGTCGCGGCGACCTACAGCTAGATAACGATGGTGTACTGTTAAGCGTCGGCCGGCCGGTGATGGGCGACGGTGGCCCCATAGCCTTGCCGCAAGGAGCGCAAATATCGATTGGTGCTGATGGCACGATTAGTGCGATCCCCCAAGGCGAAGGGCCAGAGGCGCTGGTGGATGTTGGCCGTATTAAGCTGGTAACGCCGGATGAGCAAGGACTAACACGCGGCGATGACGGTCTCTTTCGCGCGCCTGTTGATGAAGAGGGGGCGCCAGGAGTATTACCGGCAGATGACGAAGCGCGGATAGTCAGCGGTGCGCTAGAGGGCAGCAACGTTAGCGCTGTGGATGCCATGGTGTCGATGATTGACGTGGCGCGCCGTTACGATATGCAGATGAAAATACTTAGTACCGCCGATGAAAATGCTCAGCGGGCTAACAGTATTCTATCGATTCAAGGCTGATTAACGCCTCTCAGTTAAGGGAACACGAATATGATTTCGTCCTTGTGGACCGCTAAGACGGGGCTTGAGTCTCAGCAAACCAAACTCGATGTTATTTCGAATAACTTGGCCAACGTAAGCACTAACGGGTTCAAGCGTTCGCGCCCTGTTTTTGAAGATCTTTTGTACCAAAATATGCGTCAACCGGGTGCCCAGAATAACATTCAGGATCGGCTGCCTTCTGGCATGCAAGTGGGTACTGGTGTGCGTGCTGTGGCCACTGAACGCTTACATACCCAGGGTGGGTTGGAAGAGACTGGTAACTCCCGTGACTTGGCCATCAACGGCGATGGTTTTTTTCAGGTTTTACTACCTGACGGCACGGTGGGTTATACCCGTGATGGTAGTTTTCAGCTCAATGAAAATGGTCAGATGGTGACGGCAAATGGCTATCCGTTAGAGCCAGCCATTTTTATACCTGAAAACGCTTTATCTGTGACTATCGGTGAAGATGGAACAGTGAGCGTTCGTCAGCCGGGCATTGCACAAGATGCAGATATTGGCCAAATCAACGTTGCTTCGTTTATTAACCCTGCGGGCCTGGAAAGCATTGGTGGCAACCTTTATTTAGAAACCGGCGCGTCTGGTGCCCCTAACCAAGATGTACCCGGCAATAACGGTGCCGGTAGGCTATTTCAGGGCTACGTAGAGACGTCCAACGTCAACGTGGTGGAAGAAATGGTGAGTATGATTCAGACCCAGCGCGCCTATGAAATTAATAGCCGGGCTGTCTCCACCAGTGATGAAATGTTGGCGCGCTTAAGCCAGCTCTAAAACGTTAATAAACAGGGCTTTTAAACAGGGCGCACCATGCTGGAGCTGCACGCTATGTCTCGCCGAATAACGCTGATGGGTTTGGCGTTTTTTATCGTACTCGTTGCTGGGTGCGCGCAAATTCCTCGCGCTTCCGTGGTTGGTGAACAAGAGCAAATTACGATTGTTGATCGTCCCCCGCCGGTTGCCAATGGTTCCATTTATCAAGTGCGCCGGGGCTATCAACCGCTGTTTGAAGATCGCCGCCCACGCTCTATCGGTGACATTCTGACTATCGTGTTGGATGAAGAAGTCAGCGCGAGCAAAAGTTCCCAGTCGAACGCCAATCGCAGTGGTTCAGCAGGGCTGGATATAGGGCAAATCCCAGATATTATCGACTTCCTTGAAGATTATGGGTTTGACGTCTCCTCGGACAGTAGCTTTTCAGGTGGCGGTGGCTCCCAGGCGACCAACTCCTTTACTGGAACGATTACTGTCTCCGTACTGGAAGTGATGAATAACGGTAACTTGCGCGTGCGTGGCGAAAAGCAAATTGCGATCAACCAGGGAACAGAATTCATTCGTTTCTCGGGCGTGGTCAACCCCCGGACGATTACCGCACAAAATACCGTGCCATCAACACAGGTAGCGGATGCGCGAATTGAGTATGTGGGCGATGGTTACATCAACGAAGCGCAGCATATGGGCTGGTTGCAGCGCTTCTTCTTAAATGTGTCGCCATTCTAGGCGCAATCAAGGCCGACAATAGAGGCTTAAAATGGCTATGCAGCAACGTAAAGAACAGGCATTGAAACGGTGGGGGCTACGCTTAGTAACGCTGTTGGTGCTAAGCATTATCACTTCTTCCGCGTCTGCAGAGCGCGTGCGAGAATTAGCAGGGTTTGCGGGCGTGCGCGATAACCAGCTGGTGGGCTATGGCTTAGTGGTGGGACTTGATAGCACCGGTGACCAAACCACTCAGGCGCCTTTTACTAGCCAAAGTCTGACCAACATGTTGTCGCAGCTAGGCGTCACCGTACCGCCGGGAACTAATCTTCAACTACGTAACGTAGCGGCGGTAATGGTCACGGCAGACCTGCCCCCCTTTTCTCGCCCTGGCCAGCGCCTGGATGTGGTGGTGTCGTCTATTGCAAACGCCCGCAGCCTTCGCGGTGGCACTCTGTTAATGACCCCTTTAAAAGGGGCTGATGGCGATACCTATGCCATTGCCCAGGGCAATATGCTGGTAGGTGGTGCCGGCGCTCAGGCAGGTGGAAGCAGCGTACAGGTCAATCAGCAAGCATCAGGACGGATCCCTAACGGTGCCCTGGTAGAGCGAGAAGTTGCACTTAATTTAGGTGCTAATGGCGGGCGCCTTGAGCTGCAATTGAATGATTCAGATTTTGGAACGGCACAGCGTGTGGTGACGGCGATTAATAACGAGTTTGGGCAAACGGTTGCCTATGCACTTAATGGCCGGGTGATCGCGCTGGACGGCCCCATGGATGAAAACGCGCGAGTTAACTTTATGGCGCGGGTAGAAAATGTCCAAGTAACGCCGATGGATGCGCCAGCGCGTGTGGTGCTTAATGCGCGTACAGGCTCAGTAGTTATGAATAGCGCGGTCACGTTGCGCCAAGCAGCCGTTGCTCATGGCAATCTCTCTATTATGATTAACACGCAGTTTGGTGTTAGCCAGCCAGCGCCTTTTGGCGGAGGCGAAACGGTGGTCGTGCCTGATACGGATATAGAGATTGAACAGCAAGAGGCCTTTCTACAGATTGTTGAAGGCGCGCAGCTTAACGAAGTGGTCAATGCGCTTAATGCACTGGGTGCGACCCCTCAGGATTTAATGTCTATTTTAGAAGCGCTCAAAGCCTCAGGCTCGCTGCGTGCTGAGCTGGAGGTCATCTGATGAGCATGAACAATATCTCCAGTCAGTTTGCGCTTGATATGAATGGCTTTCAACGCCTGCAGCACAATGCGCGCATTGACCCAGAAGGCGGTGTGCATGGCGCGGCCCAGCAGTTTGAAGCGCTATTTGTGCAAATGATGATGAAAAGCATGCGCGATGCGGTGCCTTCCTCGGACTTGTTCAATAGCACGACGACGGATACCTACCAGCAGATGCTGGATCAGCAGTGGTCGCAAGTGGTCTCATCTAGAGGAATGGGATTGGCGGATATGCTGGTGGAACAGCTACAGCGACAAGGTGCTGTTGGCAGATCTGCAAATGAGGCGGACCAAGAAATTCAGGCGCTGATTGCTGGCATTCCCCGGGGAACGCCACGCGTTTTAGAGGGCGCTTTGCAGCCGTCAGGTGAAAGTGAAACTGGCGGGCGCTTCCTGTCCGAGCTTGAAGCCATCCAGCAGCGCTCCTCTCCTGATGCTCGCGCTGACACAAATGTAGGCACGGGCGGTTCAAAACAGGCCATAGAATTATCTGCCTTCTCTAACGCGCCTGAGCATGTGCAGAGGTTTATGACAAAACTTGCAGCACCTGCTCAGGCTGCGAGCCAAGAAAGCGGCGTGCCCGCTGAGCTGATTTTAGCCCAGGCAGCCCTAGAAACAGGCTGGGGGCGCCATGAGATTGCTACCCGACAAGGCAGCAATAGCCATAACTTATTCGGTATCAAAGCAGGCAGTCACTGGCAGGGTAAAACCACCGATGTGGTGACCCATGAGTACATTAATGGCCGCCGCACGCAGATAGTAGATACGTTCCGCGTATATGATTCGTTCGAACACGCATTTACCGACTACGCCAACCTGATCGGCAATAACCCGCGTTATGCTGGTGTTGTGCAGGCTGGCAGTGCCGAGCAGGCCGCGCGCGAGCTTCAGCAGGGCGGCTATGCGACAGACCCTCGCTATGCGGATAAGCTAGTGGCCATCATGAATACGATGGGGCCGCTGGATCAAGGTCGTAACCTTTTGGCAGACGTACGTTAACGCTATTGGCCACTCAAGTTTTTTTGCTCACTGCCGATAATTAATCATCGGCCTAAGGAAGTGAACCATGAGCATGTTTTCAGTAGGGCTAAGCGGTCTTAATGCTGCACAAAGTGCCCTGAACACGACCAGTAATAATATCAGCAACGTTTATACGCCTGGCTATAACCGGGAAGTGACTAAGCTGGGCGAAGGTTTTGCGTCAACGGGCGGCGTTCAGGTCAATGCAATTGAGCGTCAGTTCAACCAGTACGTAGCTGCTCAGCTGAATAGTGCTAAAACCCAGTCAAGCGCACTTAGCACTTACTACAATCAGGTATCGCAAATTGATAACCTGCTGGCTGACCGAGAAGCAGGCCTTGCGCCACTAATGCAGAACTTCTTCTCTTCGCTTGAAGACCTGGCAAGCGCACCTTCTGATCCTGCCGCCCGCCAGGGCGTGCTAGGTACGGCCAACACATTAAGTGCCCAGTTCCGCTCTTTTGATGGCTACCTGCAGGACATGCAGAGCAACATCAATAATCAGATTAAAGATGAAGTTACCCAGATTAATAACACCACTGAGCAAATAGCGGGCTTGAATCGGGAGATTGCGCTAGCACGGGCGCGCACAGGCGAGGCCCCTAACAGTCTGCTTAACCAGCGCGATCAGCTGGTTTCCGAGCTGAACGAGCGAATGGATCTTCGGCTAAATATTCAGGATGGTAAAACCTATAATATCAGCCTGCCCAATGGCCAGCCATTGGTGACCGGAACCGACTCTTTCAAGTTAGAGGCTGTGGAGTCGCCCAGTGACCCTCAGCGCATTGTAGTAGGTTATAGAGACGGTGGTGGCAACCTATCAGCACTGAATGAAAATGTGATTTCAGGCGGTGCGTTAGGCGGGCTGATGTCCTTCCGCTCAGAAACGCTGGATAAAACGCAGAACCAAATTGGCCAGCTGGCAGTGTCGCTCTCCGTGGCGTTTAACGAGCAGCATAAGCAGGGAGTAGATCTTAACGGTGAGCAGGGCGAGGACTTCTTTAATGTTCGTCCACCCCAGGCATATAGCCATGAAAATAACGTCAATTCTAACGTAGTGCCTTCCGTTGCCTTTGATGCGGAGACGATCGATAAATTACGCGCCACAGACTATACCGTGCGTATTGTAGGTGGTGAGCCTATTGTTACTCGTAATGATAATGGGGCTGAACTAAACAGCTCTGATCCTAACAGCGCCAGCTACGTTGATCTCGCAAACTGGGCCGATGGAGAGATTACGTTTGGCGGTGTGACTGTCACGTTTGATCCAGCAAAACTTCCCCAAGCTGGTGACCGCTTTGAGATTCAGCCCGTCCGTCGTGCCGGTGAAGGTATGGAAGCGAATATAAGCGACTTGGATAAAATCGCGGCGGGGGAAGAAGCTTTTGCTGGCGATAACCGAAATGCCCTAGCGCTTCAGAACTTACAGTCGCAATCAATCGTGGGCGGCAACGCTTCTGTTAGCGGTGCTTATGGCGCGATGGTGAGCGATGTGGGTAATCGCACTAACATTACTCAGGTCAACTTAGATGCCCGCCAGGGGCTGACCGATCAGTTGCGGGCTGTGCAGCAGTCGGAGTCTGGCGTTAATCTCGATGAGGAAGCGGCTAACCTGATTCGCTTCCAGCAGTTTTATCAAGCGAATGCTCGTGTTATTGACACCGCTTCCAACATTTTCGATACGATTTTAGGCTTGCGTAGCTAACGTTTAGGAGTACCGCGACATGCGAATTAGTACCGTCACCATGTTTGAGCAGAGTACCGCGTCTCTTAACCGTCAGCAGGGCGATTTTTTAAAAGTCAGCCAGCAGATTGCTAGCGGCAGGCGAGTCGTTAACCCCTCGGATGACCCGCAGGCGGCCTCGCGCGCAGTGGGTGTTGACCAAGCCAAAGCGGTCACCCAACAGTATGCGGATTCGCGGGTATCTGCCCGTAACTCGCTTGCTCAAACAGAAAGTATTTTAAACAGCGTTAGCGATGCGGTGACTAGTGCTAAAACACTGTTAATTCAGGCATCAAGCGATACCTTGAGTGATGTCGACCGCCAGTCTATCGCGAGCGAGCTCAAGGGCATTTATGAAACGATGATCGGCCAAGCTAACGCGACCGATGGCAACGGCCGCTATCTGTTTGGTGGTTACGCAGACAACGCTCCGCCCTTCGTTAAAGATGCCGATGGTAATGTGCAATATAAGGGTGACAGTAACGCCCGGGAACAGCGCGTGGACGCTTCGCGGCTAATGCCCGTTACGGAAAACGGTAAGTCTATTTTCCAAAGCGTGCCCAGCGGGGCAGGTTACATTGCTGAAGCGGTTAAAACGAATGTAGCCGATGGTGAAAGCGTCAGAAATGCAGGCAGCGTGACGTTTAGCGGGCCGCAGGTTACCGATGTTACTGACGATGACTATGGTGAAAGTTATCGTGTTGTGTTTGCTGACAATCCTGATCTAGCTTCAGAGAATGACTTTATTTATCAGGTTCAGCGTTTTGAAAGCGGTGCTTGGCTTACTGACGACGATGACTTGGTTGCAACGGGTGAATATACAGGTGAGGGTCAGCAGCTATCCTTTGGTGGCATCTCTATTTCGCTGCAGGGTCAACCTGAAGAGGGCGATGAAATTCTCGTCGCGCGCTCAGGCAGCGAGCAGCGCGAGCCAGATCTCTTCCGTACCATGGAAGAGGCGATTCGCGTCCTAGAAAATCCCGCTGATAACGATACTAAAAAAGCCGATTTACGCAACACTCTCAACACGTCGATGCGCGATTTAGACAATGCGTTAGATAACGTGCTGACGGTACGCGCTTCAGCAGGCGCACGCCTGAACGAGCTGGATGTGATTGACGCCGTTGGCGGCAACCGGATGCTGAACTATGAGCAGACGCTGTCGGACTTGGTTGATCTTGATTACGCCTCGGCGATTTCTGAGTACAGTCTGCGCCAAATTGGCCTGCAGGCTTCTCAAAAAGCCTTTGTGGATATAAAAGGCATGTCGCTGTTTGACTTCATGCGCTAGGCTAAGCGCATGAAAACTAAACCCCCTGTGCCATGAGGTGCAGGGGGTTTTTAGCTTAATGGCGCCATGGTTTCGATAAGGCTCTGCATAAATGCTAGCCCCTGGCTGAAGAGGCCTTGTAGGAAACGTCCAATGTCGGTCATCAGCACCATTAGTAGCGTTAGCCCGACGGTGAGAGAAGTGGGAAAGCCGATATTAAACACGGTCAACTGGGGTGCTGAGCGGTTAAGAATACCCAGCGAGAGGCTGATGATAAGCAGCGAGCCGGCAAGCGGTAAGGCGAGCAGCATGCCGGATGCGAAAATGGTGCCTGCATAGCGAGCCAATAGCTCAAAGGCATTGGGGTTCAGCGTGCCGATGCCAATTGGCAGGGTTTGGAAACTCATTACCAGGGTTTCTAACACCATCAAGTGGCCGTTAAGCGCCACAAACATCAGCAACGTAATCATATATAGAATGCGCGATAACACCATAATGTTGGTGCCACTTGAGAGGTCAAAAAAGCTCGCAAATGCTAGCCCCATCTGTAAACCGATAAATTCCCCGGCAGCCTGCACAACCGCAAAAATAATGTGCATCACCAAGCCGATGGCGATGCCAATCAATATTTGCTCCACCATAATGCCTACCCCCGCCCAAGACATCAGGGGAACTGCTGGCATAGCCGGTAAAAGAGGAGCGATTACCACCGCAACCAACGCCGCTAGCACTACCTTCACTTGGTTGGGTATGCTTGAATGCCCCCAAAGGGGAGAAGCTGCCATAAAGGCGGTTATTCGTGCGAATGGCCAAAGAAAGGCCACTAACCAGCCCTGTAGCTGCGCAAAAGTGACTTCAACCATACGGTTTACATCACCATGCTAGGAATGCTGGTGAATAAGCGGTGGGTGAAATCGGTGATTAACCCAAGTAGCCACGGCCCTGCGATGACCAGTACAGCAAAAACGGCCAATACCTTAGGGATAAACGTCAGTGTCATTTCGTTGATTTGTGTAGCGGCCTGAAACAAGCTGATCAGCAGGCCCGTAAAGAGGGCTGCCAGTAGCATCGGGCCTGCAAGAAACAGGGTCACGCGCATGCCCTGGTAAGCGATGCTCATTACCATTTCCGGGGTCATGGTTTGCTCCTAGTCGCCCGTTGCGACAATTAAATCATGTAAAAGCTTTCAGCTAACGAGCCAATAATTAGCTGCCAGCCGTCTACAAGGATGAACAGCATCAGTTTGAAGGGTAACGAAATAGTAATGGGAGGTACCATCATCATCCCTAGTGCCATTAAGGTGCTCGCAACGACAAGGTCAATAATTAAAAATGGGATAAAAATGGTGAAGCCAATCTGAAACGCGGTTTTCAGTTCACTGGTAACAAAAGCGGGTAGTAAGACGCGCATGGGCAGTTCTTCAGGTCCTTGCATGGGGCCGACGTCGGCTAAGCGCACGAACAGTGCCAAATCTGGCTCGCGGGTTTGTGCGAGCATAAATTCGCGAAAAGGCCCTTGGGCAAGAAGCAAAAACTCTTCAAAATCAATTGTTTCTTCTGTGAGAGGCACCCATGCGGTGTCATACACTTGGGCGATGACGGGGGACATAATAAAAAATGTTAAGAAAAGGGCGATGCCTAGTAGCACTTGATTAGGCGGTGTTGCCTGCGTACCCATTGCTGTTCTCAGCAAGCTAAGCACAATGATGATGCGCGTAAAGCTAGTCATCATTAGTAGCATCGCTGGCAGAAACGCCAGCGAGCTTAAAAATAGCAGCGTTTGTAGTGATAGCGACCACTGCTGACCGCCATCTTCCAATGGTTGCGATACTAACCCTGGTAGCTGTTGCGCATGAGCAGGGAAAGCCAGCATTAAGCAGCCGGCAATGACAGCGCTAAAAAGCCACCAGCGGAGCTGGTAAGGCCAGGAGAGGTGCATCACATATCTCATGGTGTTTTCGTTGGGTCAGAAGAGGGAGGGGCTTCACTGCCTCGTTTGTCACGGTAGCTTGCTAGTGCCTGAGCTAGGCGGTGTGAAAAGCGTGCCGGTGGTTCAGGCGAGGTGGGAAGAGGACGGTCGTTAGGAGCATCACGCTCATGTAACTTGGTAATTCGGCCTCCGCTAACGCCTAGCACTAGCCACGTATCTTCGATTTCGACCACAACGATGCGCTCGCGACTGCCAACTGCGGTATTGCCCACAATGCGTAAGTGGGCGCCTTGATGATGACGTCCCGTTTGCCAGCGCTTTAACAGCGCGGTACATAGCAAAATAATCGCTATTACGAGCGCTAGCGCTGCTGCCGTTTTGCCTAGAACCGCCATCCCTATTAAGGCATCACCGCTGCCGCTAAGGGCATCAATGGACGTGTTCTGTGTGGAAGAGGTAGCGACGCTCATCGATTTAGTTTGTGGATGCGCTCAGAGGGGGTGATGATCTCTGTAATACGAATGCCATACTTATCTTCGACGACGACGACTTCGCCTTGAGCAATCAAGTAGCCATTGATCAAGATATCCATTGGTTCGCCAGCTAACCCTTCAAGTTCAATGACCGACCCTTGAGCAAGCTCAAGCAGTTGTTTAATCGTAAGCTTGGTGCGGCCCAGCTCTACGGTAAGCTTAACCGGAATATCCATGATCATTTCAAGATCACGGGATTGAGCGCTGCCACTTTCCGGGCCGAGCGGACGAAACACTTCGTCACTTGCTGATTTTGCTACGGGTGCTGGGGTCTTGTGCTCAGGCTCCTCGGCTTGGGTTTGCTCTTCTGCCTCTTGCTCTGCCATCGCAGCCGCCCAAGGATCCTCTTCGCTGCTAGTGGCGCTTGCCTCTTCTTGTTCCGCCATCGCAGCGGACCATAGATCGTCTTCACCGGTATTATCGGCGTTGGCAGTAGGTTCTTCTTGCTCAGACATGGCGTCCGCCCAATCGTCGTTAGAAATTTTTGGATCGGGTTTGTTAGGATCAGTCATGCTTTTGGTTCCTTGGCTTTCTGTCGCGTTGAACCTTTAATAAAGTCCTTGGACGACACGTTATTCAATGCGGCATGGTCGATCATATGCAGGACACGTAAAGCGCGCTGCTGAAGCTGGCTGCCATACTCACACTCCATGACAGGCACTCCATCCACACTAGCGGTGATGGTTTGTGGAATGTCCATGGGCAGTACGTCGCCTTTTTTCAGCCCCATCACATGGGCAATACGGCTTGGTATTTGAGCAAACTCTGCCACTAGCTCGACCTCAGAATGGCGCAGTTCGCTGGCCATACGCCGCGACCATGTACCGTCGTGGTCATGGTTACTGTCGTTAATAGGATTGACCAGCAAGTCACGCAGCGGCTCAATCATCGCGTAGGGCATGCATATTTGGAAGTTGCTGGAAAGGTTGCCAACCTCGATATTGAACTTTGTGTTGACCACAATCTCATTAGGCGAGTTAGTGATATTGGCAAACTTTGACTGCACTTCAGAGCGTAAAAAATGTGCCTCGATAGGGTAAACCACTTTCCACGCTTCTTGATAGGCTTCAAGCGCGAGGTTCAGAAGCCGTTGAATAATGCGCTGCTCGGTATTGGTGAATTCGCGCCCATCGGATTTTGTGACAAAGCGACCGTCGCCGCCGAACAGATTATCCACCACCATAAAGACAAGATTAGGTGGAAAGACCACCAGCGCTGAGCCACGCAGCGGCTTCAGGGACACCAGGTTCAAGTTGGTGGGCACTGGCACGTTACGTGAAAAATCACTAAAGCTTTGGTAGCGAACTGATTCAACGGTGATATCGGCGCTACGGCGAATCAAGTTAAATAAACTGTTACGGAAATAGCGCGCAAAACGCTCGTTAATAAAGTCAAGCGCGTGCAAGCGTTCGCGTATGACCCTGTGCTGCGTGGCTGGGTCATAGGGGCGAATACGCGCTTCATTCTCAGAGTGGGAGGTCGAAGCCGATGGCTCGTCATCTCCGCTGACGCCCTTAAGAAGGGCATCAATTTCTTCCTGGGACAGTAGATCGTCCTGTGACATGAACGGCTCCAGTTCCCGGGGTTATTGCACAATGAATTCAGTAAATAGCACTTCTCGTAAGTCGAGAGGCGGCTGATTTTCTGTCAAAGGTACGGTGAGCCGGCTGATGATTGCCTGGGCAAGCTCTTCTTTACCTTCCGTAGAGGTAAGCTCACTAGCTTGTTTACCTGACAACAAAATCAGTAGGCGGCTACGTACTTGAGGCATGTGCTCCTCAATAATGGTCTTACTTTGCTCGTTGCCAACGAGTAACGTAATGCCCGTATAAAGAAGGCGTGAGCCGTAGCGGTCATCTGCGAGGTTGACAGTAAAAGGCTCAATGCGCGTGAAAACAGGCGTTTCGCGCTCTGCGACCCGCTGAATTTCACCACCCTCCGTAGTTCCTCGCTGGTCTAACACCATATATATCGCTGCCGCTGCGCCCGCAGACGACAGCACTACTAGAATAATCATTATCCAGAGCAGTTTTTTGGATCCGCTGCTTGTTTCTGCCATTTATTGTTCCCATGATCATGACGCATGACACTAGCCAAGCATTATGCCTAACGCAGGTGCTGATGATGAAATGAACAGACTCCTTTGGAGAGTCTATCTTTTGGTTTAGCTATCTAACCGTAGCGATGTCAGTATTTTCATACGACCACTCAGGCGTGGCTTAAGCATATAGATCGACACGTCCGTCAAGAACTAAAGGGTTACCACCCTCAAGGAGCTTAATTGCGCTGTCGCCTTCTTCTTTGCTTCCGCTGTCACCACTACTGTTGGGGGTGTTAGAGCCTTGTTGAGCAAAGGCCTGCTCGTTAGGGTTGTTATGCTCCCCTACGGATGTTTCACCAAGTGAAATCCCTTGTTCAGCCAAGGCTTCACGTAACTGTGGGATCGCTAGTTCAAGTGCTTGGCGAACTTGGGCGTGGGCTGATAAAAAATGCGCCTGTGTTCCGTGTTCGCTCACTTTAAGGGAAATAGAGAGTGGCCCTAACTCTGCCGGGTGGAGTTGCATTTTAACTTGGTGCTCTCCTCCTCGTTGTGCAAGTTGAATAAGCTGCTGGCCAAGCTGAGAAGGCCATGCGGGGCTGCTAACGGGCGTGCCGATTGACGCTGAGGTCATTAAGCTACCTGTCGCTGGCGTAAGGATGCTGGGCTGAGTTGAAATGGGTGACTCTGCTCCCCTGCCGGTGCTTGGCGTAAGCTCAGCCAGAGCGGTTGCAATGTTTGGCGCATCGCCACCCATGCGTAGCGAACTAGCATTTATATCTACAGGTAGTGCTATGTTGCTGCTTCGATAAGCAGTAAGCGACTGGCTACCTTCTGTGGTATTTGCGCTGGGCAGCAGGTTGGCCACTTGTCGGTGAAGCTCCGTGAGGGTTGTACCCTGCGGTGTGGCGTCACTAAGGGAGTTGAAAGCAGTCAGCAGCTCGGCGGCTTGGCTTTCACTAACAGCCAACTGCTGGGCAATATCTCGTACTTGGGGTGCTGACTGTAGCTCTGGCGCTACTGGTGCTTCGGAGAATGCGGCGACTAACGATAAACGTGCCGCGATCTCATCAAGAGGCGTGAGCGCTGATGCTTCGCTCAGCGAACTCTCATTAACCATTGGATGTGCTGAGTTTAAGTCGACAGCCTGGAGTCGAGTGAGTAAGTCAGCCAACGCGTCCTCATCCAATTCGATATCTAGTGACGTTAGCAGTTGAGCAAAGCTGGCTAGCGGATCTGAAGAGCTAGCCTCTGTTGGCGAGCTGGTTAACCGCTGCAGCTGGGCGCCGCTTGCCTGCGTTAATGCCTGTTGAAAAAGAGCTTGCGGCGTCCCTTTGGAGCCCAGCATCTGTGCTGGAGCGGATGAAAGGGCGCTTTGACCCTGATTCGCTGAAAGCAGCAGCTGAATATTCATAAGTAAGTTCCCCAGCGCGATGCTAGTGCGGTTTATCAGTAAGTTGGCGAGCCAGGCGGCCAGTGACAAAATCATCGCTAGCTTTTTGCTCATGGCGCTCTTGGCGGCGGTGCTCTTCTAATAACCGGCGCGAGGCTAGTGTATCGTAGGAGGAGAGCTTACGCTGCTCTTGCTGCCAATGTTGTTGGCTTTGCTGAACGCGTTTTTGCTGTGCAGCCAGTGCTTGCCTAGCGCGGCTCAGGGCGGCGTCCAGCGAAGCTAAAAATTGTTGATAGTTGTACATAGTAGCTGGGTCAATACCGTCGCGCATGGCCAGCTGTAAACGTTCGGCATACTCGGCGCGGTAGCGGTTGAGCGACTCAAGTTGGGCTTCGGTCTGCTGTTGTGTTTGGCGTTCTTCGGCCAGCAGTTTTCCTGCTTGGTCTCTGGCGTCTCGTGCTAAGCCGGTTAATATGTCGAGCTGCGAATGGCTCATGGTTAGCCTCCCACGGTGGCATGCAGCGCTTGGCGTGATGCTTCAAGCGTTGCGCATTCATCAATATTTTGTTGAAGAAAACGCTCTAGGGCTGGAAAGCGATTCACTGCTTCATCCAGTTTCGGGTCGTGGCCTGGACTATAGGCGCCTACGCTAATCAGGTCACGATTACGCTGATAACGTGAAAAAAGTTGCTTAAACGTTCGTGCAGCTTGCAGTTGCTCAGGCGTTGCAATGGCGGTCATAGCGCGGCTAATAGAGGCTTCAATATCAATGGCAGGGTAGTGACCTGCTTCAGCAAGCCCCCGTGAGAGCACGATATGACCATCCAGAATCGCCCTTGCTGAATCAGCAATAGGATCCTGTTGGTCATCACCTTCGGTGAGCACGGTATAAAAAGCGGTAATGGAGCCACCACCCCGCTCGGCATTGCCTGCTCGCTCCACTAGCCCGGGCAGTTTGGCAAACACCGAGGGTGGATAGCCCTTGGTAGCGGGCGGTTCGCCGATCGCCAGGGCAATCTCGCGTTGTGCCATGGCATAACGCGTTAATGAATCCATGATAAGCAGCACATTGCGGCCCGCATCACGGAACCCTTCTGCTAGCCGTGTTGCATAGGCCGCCCCCTGGAGGCGCTGAAGCGGCGATGTATCAGCAGGGGCTGCAACGACAACAGCGCGCCTTCTGCCTTCTGGGCCTAAAATATTATCGATGAAGTCCTGTACTTCTCGGCCACGCTCACCAATTAGCCCGACAACGATGACATCCGCTTGGGTGTAGCGCGCCATCATGCCAAGCAGAACAGATTTACCCACCCCTGAGCCTGCAAATAACCCCATCCGCTGGCCTCGGCCAACGCTTAGCAGGGCGTTGATGGCGCGGATGCCCACATCAATCGGAGCATCGATAGGCGCGCGGGAGAGTGGGTTAAGCAGCGTGGCTTGGAGTGTCGCGCGGGGAACGTCATCGATGCTTTCCCTGTCATCCAGCGGGTTGCCGTTGCCATCCAGTACACGCCCTAGGAGTTCATCACCAATCGGGAAGCGTCGTGCGCTGTGTCCACTGCCATCGCTAAGGGGTGTTACCCTAGCCCCCGGCATTAAGCCGGTGATTTCTTCTAAGGGCATAAGAAATAGCTTATCGCCTGAGAAGCCAACGACCTCAGCTTCTGCGTGCTTTTCGCTGTCGTTAAGCCTTCCGTCTGCACCGGGTAATTCAATTCGGCATGCACTGCCTACCGCTACTCGCAATCCCACTACCTCGATCACCATGCCCGTGGCGCGAATCACCCTGCCGTTAGTGCGGTAGTGGGGTAAATGACCAACACGCTGCGTGGTGCGGTTCAGCGCTTTACGCCAGCGGTAGTGGTGAGGGCAAGTGGCATCGCTCATAATAGTGCCTACAAAGAGGTCGAAGGGTCGCTGACGTGATGGCGCTTGCGAAGTTGGGCATGTACGGCCTGCCAGCGGCTTTCAAAAGTGGCGTCTAGCTCGCCCTGGGCGCTAGTGACGCGACAGCCGCCGCGGGCAAGCTGGTCATCAGGTTGGAGTTGCCAGTTAGCGGCGCTTAGTTCGCTACCTAGGTGCTCTTTTACTAACGCATGATCTTCTGGGTTAAGCCACAAGCGCTGTTGTCCAACCAGCGGTGGCTCGGTGTGCAGAAGATCGCGCACAATTGTCAGAATTTGCTCAGGGGTCTCTCGGAGAGCATTACCCGCCAGCTGCTTGCCAGTGGCGAGTGCTAGTTCGGTAAGGTCGTGGGCTATCGTTTCATCCATTCGCTCAAGGGCGTCCGAGAACTGTTTAGCGAGAGCTTGAAGCGGAGTGACGGTTTGGCGAACCTGCTGTTTAAGCGTTTCTTCGGCCTGAGCGTGGCCCTCTTGGAGGCCTTGCGCTAGCCCCTCTTGATGGCCACGTGCCAAGCCTGCCTGGTAGCCCTCTTCCTCAGCCTGTTGGCGAATACGCTCATAGAGCGCTTGACGCTCCTGCTCTTCTCGCTGTCGTGCTTGCTCCGCAGCGCGCTGTGCTGCCTCGACTTTGCGTTGTTGCGCGGAGGGAGCAGAGAAGTCGCTCTCTTGGAAGTTGGCGCTCTGCTCATTTAGCTCATCCATCTGCCAGCGCCGCCAGGTGCCATGGCGGTCAAATTCGGGGGAGTGAGTATTAGACATACTCATCATCCCCACCTGACAAGACGACCTCACCAGAATCCGCTAAACGACGAACCACCTGTAGAATGGCCTTTTGCTCCGTCTCTACCTGGGAAACCCGGATAGGGCCGCGGGCTTCCATATCTTCGCGAACCAAATCTGCAGCCCGTTGCGACATATTGCGCAGGAACTTGTCGACCAGTGCATCCTGGGCGCCTTTGAGGGCCACCACCAGGGAGTTGGTTTCGACTTCTTGCAGCACCATTTGAATTGCACGGTTGTCCAGGTCGAGTAGGTTCTCGAATAGGAACATTTCGTCGATAATTTTCTGTGCAAGGTCTTCGCTGTGCGAGCGAACGGTTTCGATGGCGACTTCTTCTTGCGAAGAGTTCATCAGGTTCAAAATTTCGGCGGCTGTTCTTACGCCGCCCATTTTGCTGCGTTTGAGGTTCTGGCCATCCAGCATGCTGGTGAGTACCTCGGTGAGCTCTTGGAGTGCCGCTGGCTGAACGCCGCTAAAGGTGGCTATGCGCAGAACCACATCGTTGCGCAGTTTCTCTTCAAACAGTTCCAGAATGTCGGCAGCCTGGTGACGGTCTAAATGAACCAGGATGGTGGCAATAATCTGCGGGTGCTCATCGCGGATAAGCTCTGACACCATGGAAGCTTCCATAAGGTTCAGTGCATCGATGCCCGAGTTGCCTCCCGTGGTTTCAAGGATATCTTCGATGAGGCTGGTGGCGCGCTCACTGCCAAGAGCCTTAGTAAGTACCGAACGAATATGCTCGCTGGAGTTGAGGTTAAGCGCCACGAACTCTTCGGACTCTTTGTGAAACGCTTCCAAAACGGCCTTCATATCCTCGTGGGAGACTTGGTGCAAGCGTGCCATTTCCGTACTGATCTCTTGAACTTCGCTGGCGCTTAGAAACTTAAACACTTCGGCGGCGCTATCTTCATCAAGGGCAAGCAAGAGGATGGCGCTTTTACGCGATCCGCTCATTTCGGCAATAGAGCTACTCATTAGCATTCATCCAACTACGGATAATCATCGCGACCATACGGGGGTCTTCCTGGGCCATTTCCCGCAGGTCGTTAAGATTGTGTTCGTACAGCGACGTTTTACGGCGACGTTTTGGCTTATTGCTATAGGTGTCATCTTCCTCAGAAGATGCTTCTTCCTCTTGATCATCATTTTCATCGCCGACGCTGGCGCTAAAGGTGCTGCCCGTGCCAGGAATGGCGGGGGCCATGACCGGTGTCTGCGTGTAGCGTTTGATCAGCGGACGAAGTATCAGCAAGTAAAGCAGCAGCGCAGCAATAGCGACAAGTAGGTAGCGCCCCAGCGTGGAGGCAAGCGAGAGCATCTCTGGCCGCTGCCACCATTCGGCTTCCTCTGTCGCCTCATCAGTACTGGCAAAGGGTGTGTTGACGACCTCGACCTGGTCGCCCCGTGCCAACGAGAAGCCCATCGCCTGTTGAACAAGACGCTCAAGCTGAGCCACTTCTTCAGGGCTTAAAGCGACTTGCTCTACTTCGCCTTCATCATTCACAGCGCGGCGAAAATTCACGACAACGGCCGCAGAGAGGCGCTGAACCTGCCCTAGGCGGTGCTGGATATGCTCAATGCTGCGATCAACTTCGTAATTAACGACGTCGTCTTGGCGTAGGTTGCGTAGCGCATTGGCCGGCAGGTCATTCTCACCCTCCTCAGCGTCTGGCTGATTGATAGGGGCAGGTGCTACGCCAGGCGGAGTGTTACTAAGCGCGCCGGGTATTCCCGTTGCTAACGGGTCTTCCCCATCATAAGAAAGACTTAATTGGCGGCTGCGCACGGCCGATTCATTAGGCGCTTGGTTAGGGCCATAACGCTCAGAGGTTTCTTCACGGCGTGAAAAATCGATTTGTGCAGCCACCTGGGCGCGCACGTTTTCGCTGCCCAAGATAGGCGAAAGAATATTCTCGATACGGCGCTGGTAGGAGCGCTCTACTTCGGTGATATACGCCAGTTGGGAACCGTCAAGGTCATTCCCCTGAGAGGTGTTGGCGGTCAATAGGCGACCGTTTTGATCGACTACCGTGACGTCCTCGGTGGACAGTTCAGGCACGCTGCTGGAGACCATGTGCACAATAGCGCTAACCTGGCCTTCACCTAAAACTCGGCCGGGTAGTAGGGTCAGAACGATGGATGCCTTGGCAGGCTCGCGGTCGCGTATAAAGACCGACGGCTTGGCCATGGAAAGGTGAACCCGCACCCGTTCCACTGGGCCAAGTGACTCAATGGAACGGGCCAATTCACCTTCTAGGCCGCGCTGGAAGTTCACCTGTTCAGCAAACTGACTAATACCGAAGGCTTGGTTATCCATAAGCTCCAGGCCAAGGTTGCCGCCGCGAGGCAGGCCTTGCTCAGCAAGCTGAAGCCTAAGCGTGTGAACATGATTGCCAGGCACTAAGAGCGCTTGGCCGCCTTCGCTAAACTGATAGGGAACGCCTCGACTATCGAGTTCGGCGATGATGCGCCCGCCGTCGGCTTCACTAAGGTTGCTGTAGAGCACGCGGTATTCAGGGCTGCTGGCCCACATGAAGAGCGCAGCGACAACAGCAATAGACGCAGCAGCAGCGACCAATAGCACTACCAGAGGGTTGCCACGCAGCTGTTTCAGCATGCGTTCAGCCGTCGGCGTGTTTTTAGTCTCACTCTCTGCCGTTCCACTGCGGGGGGCGTTTTGGGGCGTACTGTTCTGACGGCCTGCCGTAGCACCAGTTTCGCTCATGCATCCCTCCTAGAGGGCAGGCAAAACCGATGACGGCCCAGGCGCATCACCAAAGAAGGCATAGGCTATATCCGTCGATCGCGGTTATCCGCTGAAAGTAGTAAGCGGAATTATGATGAACGCCATTATCCCGAGGCGCGTCGACCATAAATGAACGAAAAGCTTGGCTTTTCGTACCTATTTGTTCGTATGAGTCTTATGCTACCAGTGATAGGCTGCAGGCATTATTTTACTTTCATGCGACTGAGGCATACGTATGAGTTCTCCCCCTATTCAGGCTGCCCTGCAGCAGATGCAGAACATGGCTTCCCAGGCGGCTCAGCCTATTAAAGGCGAGCATGTCTCTACCGCTGTTGGTCAGGGCGGTTTCGGTAGTGAGCTGCAAGCTTCCATACAGCGCATTAACCGTCTTCAGCAGAGCGCTAACGCTAAGGCAATGGCGTTTCAGGCAGGTGAGCCTAATGTTGAGTTAAATGACGTTATGGTAGATATGCAAAAGGCCAGCGTTGCGTTTCAGATGGGGTTGCAGGTGCGTAACCGGCTAGTCTCTGCCTATCGGGACGTGATGAATATGCAGGTCTAACTAGCAAGGCAAAGCTGGGGCTATGGGCGTGGTGTGTGAAAAGTAGCATGGCGAACGCTAACTGAAAGGCTAATCAGTTTTTAAAGTCTTACTGTGTACTGCTAAGCGTTCGCTTGCTAAACACGGTTATTTTACGCTTCCGCTGAGATAAGTCGGCCTTGCATTTCTTCTAGCTGTTCGGCAAGTAAAAGCACTTCTTCAGCCGGTATTTGGCGAATCACATCACCTGTATCTCGGTCGACAACCCGGGTGATGATGCGCGTGGACTGTTCGCTAACATCAAACTCAAGCCCGCGTGGTCGCATAACATCGTTAATACGCTGTATGGGGTCAACCAGCTCTTCTTTTGTGACTGTGTTGCTGGCAGGAGCTTGGCTCTCTTGTGTTGTGAGCTGGCTTAGCTTATTCACAAGCTCTTGGCGCGGCGTAAGCGTTTGCGTTGATGGAGTGGGTAGTGAAGCAGACGAGCTGTCTAATGGCAGTGGGCCCATAAGAGACGTTCCTTCAAAGGCAAGTAAGCCTAACGGCTAGGTGGCGTTGTAATATCAAAGGCTGAGGCGGCTTATTGCTTAATTGCTGAGCCTCGCTATGTTTATCGGCCGGCACATTTTAATCTTTAGAAGTTAGCGCTGGGCCTGTGGTGCTTTTTTTAGATCGACCAAGTTTTATAGATAGGTATCTGTAAAAAGAAAAATAATTAGGCTGGTGGACTCATGTGGCTTGCTGAAAGCTTCTGTTATGCTCTGCCGCTTCGGGTTGGGTGTCAAACAATAACGTGGTAGGGAAGGCGAAACGAGCATGGTCGTTCAGCAAGATGAGTATGAAAGCGTTACCAGTGCCTCAACGATAAGCGATTATTTAAATGCCATGATTGAAAGTGGTGGTGTCTCGCTCTGCTTAGCTGCGTCGGGTGCGCGCCCTGAGCCTATCGTGTTAATGGAGCAGCACTCGGGTGAAGCTCTAGTGATGGATCTCTCTTCCGTTGGTTATTTGCTAGGCCGCCTGCAGCAGGGAGAACAGTTTTTTTTACGTGGTCAGTCTCAGGGCAAGGTGTTGCGTACGCCGCTGCTTTCGTTAACCGAAACGCGACGCACCGGTGGGCGTTTTTTATGCTGTAGCGACTACCCAGTCTCAATAGATGTGCTGCAGCGGCGCGAATCGTTTCGCGCAGAGTTACGCATGGGGATGGTGGTGTCCGCAGCCGTGGTGAGCGCTGATGGTGAGAGCGTCCAAGGTGAGTTGCGCGATCTTTCCCAGGATGGTTGCCAGATAGAGCTACCCTTAACTGCGAGTGGCGTGCTTGCTGAGGCAGATGGCCCCCTTAAGCTTGCCTACACCTTTCCTGATGGTACTTATTTTGAAGTGCTGGGCGTGGCCCGCCACCAGAAAACAGACTCTGAGCGCCATATCTTGCGGGTAGGGTTTCGTTTTGCCAATTGTACGTCGGATCAAGAGCGTCAAATTTGGTACTTCGTGTGTGAAATTGAGCGTGAAGCGGCACGTTATAAGAAAGAGACGCAAGAGGATCGTCAGCCGTCGCCATTGTTTGAGCAGGCAGGTAGGCGCACCGACGGGTCAGAGCTCGTTGGGCGCCGCGATATTAAGCGTTACGCCACCCCGACGGCTCGGCGCCTTGTGAAAGTAGCGGCCTACCTCGATGCTCAATTACTGCTGCTAAAACAGGGTAGTGATATTGACTCTCGGCAGCTTTCACGCAACGCCGACCGTGTGTTAACGCTGCATGAAGAAGACCGCGAGGCCTTGCTATTTGCTTCACGCTGCTTATCCCCCGAGCCGCTCCTCGTGCGCCATGGTATTGCCGTGGCAGTGCACCTGCTGGATTTGGTGGGAAGTAACATGCCGCGCGATGTGCAAAAGGCGATTGTGGCCAGTGGTCTGATCCACGATCTAGGCAAAGCGCTTGTGCCCCAGGTGGTCTTCAAGGCGCCCAGTTTTGAAGCTACCCATCGTCAGGCCATGAGTGAGCATGTGTCCCTTTTAATGGATCGGCTACACAACTGCCAGTGGCTTTCAGCCTCCGTTGCCAAAGCGGTTATTGGGGGTATTAACGAGCGGCTTGATGGCAGTGGCTACCCAGGTGGTTTGTCGGGTAATGACATCAACGAGTTGGCTAAAGCCAGTGCAATTGTGGATGTGGTTGAGGCAATGCGCCGTGATCGGGCCGATCGTCCAGCTCGAACAGCGCAACAAATTTATCGTCATTTATTGCGTCATCCGCATCAATTTGACCCTCGTTGGATCAAGCGCTATGTCGAGCACTTCAAAACGCTTCCTGTTGGCTCGCTTGCCCAC
Organism: Halomonas sp. GFAJ-1; assembly: GCF_000236625.2. Lineage (NCBI taxonomy): Bacteria > Pseudomonadati > Pseudomonadota > Gammaproteobacteria > Oceanospirillales > Halomonadaceae > Halomonas > Halomonas sp. GFAJ-1. The sequence continues at coordinate 74,716 of NZ_AHBC01000023.1, read as the reverse complement.
TTTTCAAGTGAGCAATTGGCCTGGATCGTGCGTCTTAATAAAGATGGGACGCCAGCGGAAGTAGTGCTGGCCGAGGGGGTTGAGCCGCCACTGCGCGATACGTTGGGAGTATCCGTGCGTGGTGATGTCTTTGAGCGGTTAGGGCGGCCTGTTAGGGAAGTGGCAGTATCCACCTGATATGAGCGTTGCTGCCATTGTCTAGCAGCAACGCTAACGCTCACCTCGTGAACATTACTTTCTAAGCGAAAGTGTGTCTGAGGGTTAAAGTCTGTGGTTGGCGCGCCGATATAACTACTATAGCTGAGCTTGAAAGCTCAAATTTTTGAATCATTAACAGCATGTATTGGCCCTATGGGTTCAGCTGTTGTGTTACCTAATGAAGGAGTGCCCGCTTATGACATACTCTCGCGGTGGCGCCGCCTACGGACGTGGTGCTAAGGCGTATGCTCGTGTCGGCGTGGAAAGCGGTGTGATGTCTGCTGACCCGCACCAGCTTATCGTAATGCTGTTTGACGGCGCCCAAGCGGCTATCCGGGCGGCACGAATTCACATGCAGGCAGGCAACACAGCCGAGAAGGGAAAGTCGATATCCAAGGCGTTGGATATTGTTAATAATGGATTAGCGGCTGCATTGGATCAGGAGCAGGGCGGTGCCATTGCTGAGCGGCTAGCTTCCTTGTACGACTATATTGCTCGCTTACTCTTAGTTGCTAACCTACGTAACGATGAAGAGAGTCTGAGTCAGGCGGAACGGTTACTGGAAGATATCGCTTCAGCTTGGCGTGAAATCGGCCAACAGCAGAGTGCATGAGGCAACTATGTCGGGTTCTGACGCTGTCCACAGCTCTACTCCACAAGCGCTGTTAGAGGCTTATGCCAAACTGCTTGTACGTGCAAGGCATATGCAAGAGCTAGCCAATGCGGAGCAGTGGCCAGAGCTTATTGAGCAGCGTACCCATTACGTTACATTAGTCGAAGAGTTACGTGAGCTTGATAAAAAAGTCGTGTTAGATGCTTCTGCCAAAACTCGTAAGGCTGAGCTGCTGGAAAGTATTCTTGAGCACGACGTCGAAATTCGCCGACGTTTAGTGGCGCGGCGCGAGGAGCTTGGGAAGTTAATTGGCGTATCTCAACGCCAGCGTGATTTGCACCGAGCCTATGCGCCGCAGCAGGGCAGCCATGACATTTATGACCCTGAAGGCACACAAGACCAGGAGGCTCCGTGAGTGGCATCACGCCACTTATTGATACCCTCATGCACCAAGTGCTTGGGCGTCAAGGAGAAGCCTCTTTACAGCGCTCCTTAAATGCTCCTGTGCAGCCTGTTCCGCCCGGAGAAGGTCCGCGAGCCTTACAAGGTGATGCTAGCTTAGACGGGCGACCAATGTCGCTGCCGCTAGGTGACCTCAAGCGCTTACCAACCTCCCCGGATGGGCAGCGCCTAGCTACCCAAGGCGGCGCCAATACAGCCCCAGGCTCCACCCAGACTCATTTAAGTCCTGCGGCACGCACGATTGCGGATGTATTGCTGCGTTTTCCTGCGCCGCCCACCGTTATGCGCCCTGAAGCTCCCCTAATGAGCGCTCTAGACGCGCCGTCAGCTACGACGCTTGCGACGCGTCTAGAGTCGAGCGTACGTGATAGTGGTTTGTTCTACGAGTCTCATTTGAAGCGTTGGTTCCAGGGCGATGTTTCTCGTCAGCAGCTACTGCGTGAGCCTCAGATGCAGCCCGGCCCACGGCCTGTGCTGCCTGCTAGCGTGAATGTGTTGTCGGCGGTTGCTACCTCTTTAGCGCCGGGCTCCTCTGCGCCAACGGGACCTGGCAACTTTTCTATTTTGCCTAATACAGCGCTGGTACCAGTCGCAAGCGATATGCTGATACTTGAGCGCCCCGTGGCCTTCCTCAATACGCCAGCCAGCCCTGCCGCGTTACAGGCAGAGCGGCAAGAATCGGCCCAAGCGAGAGTTGAAACAGTGGGCGCTCGCGAGCTAGCCGACGTAGCTATCCAGCGCGGTGGTCGTGAGATTGTTCATGAAAACCTGCAGAGCCTAGTGCGTCAGCAGCTGGAGATGCTGGTTATGCCTACCATACGTTGGGAGGGAGACGTGTGGGCCGGGATTTTTATGGCGCTAGTGATTAACTTGCCTACACGTGACGAGGGGCGTGAGGGTGCCCAGGACGAGACTGATTCGGGCGAAGGGTGGCGCTCTGAAATGCAGCTCGAAGTGCCCAACATAGGCGCTTTTAGCGTTACTTTATGGCTCTATCAGTCAGTGCTCAGCATCGACCTTACCACCGAAGACCTGGCGACATATCGGCAACTTGAGCAGGGGGTAAGCGCGTTAGAGCAACGTTTAGAAGCCTTGGATTTTCGCAAAGTGCAGGTTAAATCACGGCATATAAGTTTGGAGAGCCACCATGACGACGCCGGGTGAGCGCCGCCGCCAAGCCGTAGCATTGGCTTATCGAGATGGGGAGCAGGCACCCCGGGTAGTGGCGAAAGGGTATGGTGAGTTAGCTGAGAGGATTATGGCAGAGGCGCAGCGCCAGGGGATTTATGTGCACGACGCTCCTGAGTTGGTGGCACTGCTCATGCAGCTGGATTTAGATGCCGAGATACCGGCGAGTTTATATCAGGTCGTTGCTGAGCTTCTGGTGTGGGTGTTTGAGCTTTCTGAAGGTGCGCTAAGTCACCGTGAACAGCTCAAGTAGCCAATGTAGACGTTGTGTGCAACCATGATGCTTATGGAAAAAGTCACCCATGGCGTCATTATAAAGTTTATAAAGTCGCGCCTGTGTCGTCCGGTGGAACACTATGAGCCAATCAAACTTTCTCGATGAAATTGAAGAATTAAACTTAGCGTACCTGCTTCTTGCCCAGCGCCTACTGAGTGAGGATCGAGAGGCCGCCATGTTTCGCCTGAAAGTTGATAGTGAACTGGCAGATTTGCTCGTTTCACTTAATGCTTGGCAGTTAACGAAGCTGGCGCGTACCAATCAATTGGTATGTCGGTTTAGTCAAACTAGCGGGCAGCGCTTACGCCAAATTATGGAAAATCCCAGGGATCAAGGGCTGTCGGGATTGCATGCATCGCTGTTATCAGCCTGCGAACCGTTCGATTCACTACCCAAAGGAGGGGCGGAGTGAGCCAGAAAAGCTTGGTTGATGAAATGCATCAAGTACAGCTGGCAATCGAACTGATTGAGTTAGGTGCACGTTTGCAGGTGTTAGAAACGGAAACGGATCTAAGCCGTACTCGCCTAATTAAGCTGTATAAAGAAGTGCGTGGCATGTCGCCCCCAAAAGGGATGTTGCCTTTTTCGGCCGACTGGTTTGTTACCTGGTTGCCTAATGTGCACTCATCACTTTTTTATAATATTTATGCAAGTTTACAACAAGATACCTGCTGCGAACGTATTGATGCGTTCGTTAAAGCTTACCGACTTTACGAAGAACAAATAGCGCTTGAAGACGTGGAGCCAGTGTTGGGCTTAACGCGAGCGTGGACACTGGTACGTTTTTTTGAAAGTGATCTGCTGCAGCTAAATACGTGTACCCGGTGTGAGGGGCGATTTGTTGCCCATGCACATAGCCCGATTCACGGCTATGTGTGCGGTATTTGCCAGCCGCCTTCACGTGCCGGGAAAACCCGTAAAGCCCAACGCGGAGCGGCGGGTACAGAAACATAGCCATGACCCACTCACAGGACGACGCAATATAATAAAAACAGCCATTAGCGCATAGATAGCGTTAAAAGGCGGTGGTACTTTTCCATTAAACATCGCCTACATCTTAGTATGATATGACTAAGCTCCACTTGAAATGGAACCCTCCAGTGTTATTCATAATGATGAAGCAGTGGTTGGCGCTCCGTTGATACAAAAACTGCTATCGCAAGGACACTGCTTGTGCTGATTCTCCTAGGTTATGTGGTCGTAATATTGTGTGTGTTTGGCGGCTATGTGCTGGCAGGTGGTAGTTTAGGCCCCCTGTATCAACCTTTAGAGCTGTTAATTATTGGCGGTGCGGGCGTAGGCGCGTTTATTGCCGCCAACAACGGTAAAGCGATTAAAGCCACGTTTAGAATACTGCCGCGGCTCAAACGGACCAAAAAATATAACAAAGCCCTATACATGGAGCTAATGGCGCTGCAGTACAAGATTCTCTCCAAAGTGCGCCGTGAGGGGATGCTGGGGATTGAGCGCGATATCGATAACCCTCAGGAAAGCCCGCTGTTTCAAGAGCATCCCACGGTGCTTGCGGACCCGCACATTATGGATTTTTTAACTGATTACCTGCGCCTAATGGTAAGTGGCGGCATGGAGCCGATGGAAATCGACGAGCTGATGCTTCACGAAATCGAAGTATTTGAGCAAGAAGCCCATATTCCCATTGATGCGATTGCTAAAGTAGGTGATGCCATGCCCGCGTTTGGTATCGTGGCGGCAGTCATGGGGGTTATTAAAGCGCTGACCTACGCCGACGCCAGTGCGGAACAGATGGGCCAGATGATTGCTATGGCGCTAGTGGGCACCTTCTTAGGCATTTTGATGGGTTACGGTTTTATCAGCCCCATTGCAAGCTATGCCGATCGACAAGCAAAAGAAGCGGAAAAAATGCTGCAGTGCATCCGCGTCACGCTGTTGGCTAGCTTGCACGGCTATGCGCCTCAGTTAGCCGTTGAGTTTGGCCGTAAAGCACTGCACAGCACCGAACGTCCTAGTTTCTCAGAACTTGAAGAGTACGTGCGTGACGCCAAAAAGGGCGGTAATGCATGAGTCAGGGCGGTGACAAGCGCCCAATAGTCATACGGCGCAAAAAAGTGGTTCATGCTCATCATGGGGGAGCATGGAAAATCGCCTTAGCTGATTTTATGACCGCGCTAATGGCTCTGTTCCTGGTGATGTGGATTTTAAGCGTCTCCAGTGAAGAAACACGGCAGGGCGTGGCGGACTACTTTAGCACGCCGCTGATAACCGCGATGACCGGGGATCGCGGCGGCAGTTCGCGGGTTATCCCAGGCGGCGGGCCTGACCCAGCGCATAGCGATGGAGAGCGCGCCCAGGTAGACATGTCATTGCAGCCGCGGCCCAGCTTGCAAGAACGGCGGTTCTTCTCTGATTTACAAGAACGTATAGAGCGGGCCATTGAGCTAGACCCTGAGCTGCGCCAGCTGCGCAACCAAATGCGTTTTGATCTTACCCGTGAAGGACTGCGCATTCAGCTGCTTGATACAGAGCAGCGGCCCATGTTCCAGCTGGGTAGCGATCAGGTAGCACCTTATATGCGCAACCTTCTGCGCACTATCGCGCCGTTACTCAATGAATTGCCCAATGACCTAAGCATCAGCGGTCATACCGACAGCGTGCCTTTTGCGGGTGGCTATCGAGGCTACAGTAATTGGGAGCTATCCAGTGACCGCGCGAATGCCTCGCGTCGGGAGTTGGTGGTCGGTGGGCTTGATCCAGGTCAACTATTGCGCGTATCGGGCTTTGCTGATCGGGTATCGCTGCCTGACACTTCCTCTTCAGACCCTATTAATCGACGTATTGAGCTTTTAGTACTGTTACCCGAAATTGCTGAGACCATTCGCGACCCAGGTATTCTTAGCACCGGTGTGCTGTTACCTGAAGGCGATTCGCCCGAAGAGGCTTTACTACCAGACATGCCACAGGCCGACGTAGCCGAATGAGCGAAGCTGGTCCAAAAAATATGATGATAATGTGGAGCGGTGCATGGATATAGCGGATTTTTGTGACACCTTTTTTGAAGAGGCGGAAGAGCTGCTAGCAGATATGGAGCAGCACTTATTAGAACTGGATGTCGATGATCCGGATAGCGAGCAGCTAAACGCTATTTTCCGTGCGGCCCACTCTATAAAAGGTGGTGCAGGGACGTTCGGGTTTAGCGTGCTGCAAAAAACCACGCATATTTTCGAAAACCTGCTGGATCATGCGCGCAAAGGGGAACTGACCCTGCGCGCTGACCTCGTTGATACCTTTTTAGAGGCAAAAGACATCATGCATGAGCAACTCGATGCCTATCGCAACGAGGAAGAACCCAACCAGGAAGCCTATGAGCGAATCTGCCAAGTGTTGCAGCAGATCGCTTTAGAGGAGATTGGACAAACCCTCGAAGCTCCTGCAGCGCCTGCGCCGACGGTGACACAGCCTTCCAAGGCAGAATCTAGCAAACGCGAGACGCCGGAAGAAGGCGAGACGCATTTGTTAGTCGCCCTACTGAACGTCAACGATAAAGATCGCACGTTGCTGGTCGAAGAGCTTGAGCAGCTGGGGGATATCCAGTCGCACTCAGGCGATGACAAGCGTTACGAGGTCATTCTCAAAGGTGGCGTCAGTGCCGACGATATTGAAGCCGTGATGTGCTTTATTATCGAGCCTGAGCAAATTAGCATCAGCAGCGTTGCTGCGGGTGACCCAGCACGAGAACCAGAGCCAGCACCTAATGTGCCGGCTCCTGCCTCCTCGCCTGCCGTTGAGGAAGTGGTGAGTACTGCGGATAACGCCCCCGCTGTGCCAAAGCAGAGCGATAAGAGCTCCCCGAAAGCCAATGATAAGCCCGCTAAGGCAGCGCCAAAAAAAGCCGCGAGCGAGTCCTCATCGATACGCGTATCTGTCGACAAAGTTGATCAAATTATCAACTTGGTTGGTGAGCTGATCATTACCCAGTCGATGCTCGATCAAACGGTCAGCGACCTTGACGACCAGTCCGTAGGTAATAGCTCGCTCCAAAACGGCATGAGTCTGCTTCAGCGCAATGCCCGTGATCTTCAAGAAGCGGTGATGTCGATCCGCATGATTCCCATGGAGTTTGTGTTTAGCCGGTTCCCCCGCGTGGTGCGAGATACCGCAGGCAAGCTGAATAAAGAGATCGAACTCGTTACTGAGGGTAAATCCACCGAGCTGGATAAAAGTTTGGTTGAGCGAATCACAGACCCGCTTACGCACCTAGTGCGTAACAGCTTAGACCATGGTATCGAAATGCCCGATGAGCGTGAGGCGCTAGGTAAGCCTCGCGTAGGCAAGCTGGTGCTTTCAGCGCGTCACCAGGGCGGCAATATTCTTATTGAAGTGCGTGACGACGGTGCAGGAATGGATCGTGAGCGCCTACTCGATAAAGCCCGTGAAAATGGGCTCAATGTTTCTGACGCAATGTCCGATGAAGACGTTTTCCAACTGATTTTTGCCCCTGGTTTTTCGACCGCAAAAGAGGTCACTGATGTATCAGGGCGCGGCGTTGGTATGGATGTGGTGAAACGTAATATTCAAGGAATGGGCGGGCGAGTCGAAATACAGTCTAAAAAGGGTGAAGGCACCAACACGCGTATTGTCTTGCCGTTGACCCTCGCAATTCTAGACGGCATGTCAATCAAAGTGGGTGGCGAAACGTTCATCTTGCCGCTCTCTACCGTGCTTGAGTCCCTCCAGCCTGCCAAAGGTGATATGTACGCGATGGCCGGGGATGATGTGGTCATCAAAGTGCGTGATGAATACCTGCCGGTTATCGCGATTCATGAAGTGTTAGACGTCGAAAATGCAATTACTGACCCGACTAAAAGTATCGCCGTTATCGTACAAGGCGAGGGTCGTCGCTATGCCATGTTGGTCGATGAGCTCATTGGCCAGCAGCAGGTGGTTGTCAAAAACTTAGAAGATAACTACCGCAAAGTGCCGGGCGTTTCCGCTGCCACCATCCTGGGGGATGGAAGTGTCGCATTGATTTTGGATATCACGGGCTTACACCGCTTAAGTCGTGCCAAAAAAGAAGCAGGCAAAGTAACCAATCATCCACATCTCGCTTATTACAAGGAGGCTGAGCCGTCATGAGTCAAGCAGCTAATAAGGCGGTGCTAGCCGCTGCAGAGGCAGAAAATCGCGAATTCTTAGTATTCTCTTTAGGAGAAGAGGAGTACGCCATTGATATTTTGAAAGTGCAGGAAATTCGCGGTTACGAAAATGTAACGCGCATTGCCAACGCGCCGGATTTCATAAAAGGCGTGACCAATCTGCGCGGTGTTATTGTGCCGATTGTTGATCTGCGCATTAAATTCCACCTGGAAAATGTGGAGTATGGCGGTCAAACCGTAGTGATCGTGGTCAATGTCGCCGACCGTATCGTGGGGATTGTGGTCGACGGTGTTTCAGACGTAATGACCTTAACCCCAGAGCAGATCAAACCCGCACCTGAGTTCGGGGTTACCCTCTCTTCTGATTTCTTAAGCGGTCTTGGCAGTCTTGATGACCGCATGCTGGTGCTAGTGGATATCGATAAACTGCTGACCAGTGAAGAAATGGCGCTGGTAGATAGCACTAGTAATTCTTAATGCAGAACACTGGGCATAAGGAGTGTGCCTATTTTGAGCTAAACAGCCGAGCCGTGAGCCATGGAGTGCTGCGGCCAATTGGGTTGTGCTTGGAGTAATGCGTGTGACACAGCTAGTGCGTCAAGTGATGGGCAATATGACCGTGCGTTTAAGTTGGGGGTTGGTACTTGCTACGTTTTCACTCCTGATTGTCCTAGCGTGCGGTATGGGTCTCTACGCGCTCCACCATGGTGCTGCCATTGTGCAAGCGACAAGCGACTTACAGTCGCAGCAGACAGCGTTTACGGAATTTTCAGCCCAAGTTCGCTGGGTGCTTATTGGCGTGGTCGTCATGACGGTGCTAACCGTTGTTGTGGTCATTTGGGGGGTGACAGCGAATGTATTGCGCCCGCTAGATAACTTAGTGGGATATTTTGAGCGTATGGCTCAAGGCGATTTAAATCAGCAAATTACCTCGCCGGGTAATAACGAAATTGGTCGACTGTATAACGCGATGGCGCATATGCAAGGCTCACTCTCCGAGACGGTCGGCGTGGTGCGCCAAAGTGGGGCCTCTATTTTTGAGCGTTCTCAACATATTGCTAGCGGTAATAATGACCTCTCTTCACGCACTGAGCAGCAGGCATCTTCATTAGAAGAGACCGCTTCCAGTATGGAGCAGTTGGCCTCCACGGTAGGGCATAACGCAGATAACGCTCGCCAAGCGAGTCAGCTAGCAGGTGATGCGACGTTAACCGCCAGACGCAGCGGTGAAGAGGTTGGCAATATTGTTGAAACAATGCAAGAGATCAGCGCCAGCTCCCATCAGGTCGCCGACATTATAACGGTCATCGATAATATAGCTTTCCAAACTAATATCTTAGCGCTTAATGCCTCTGTTGAGGCGGCACGGGCGGGGGAGCACGGCAAAGGGTTTGCCGTCGTGGCGCAGGAGGTTCGCAGCTTGGCTAGCCGCAGTGCCAATGCAGCAAAAGAAATTCGCACACTTATTGATGCTTCTCTGGGTAAAGTGGATGCCGGTACGCAGCGAGTGAACCATGCAGGACAGACCATGCAAGACCTTGTCGCAGCGGTTCAGCGTGTCAGCGATATTATGGATGAAATTGCCGCCGCCTCAGAAGAGCAGAGCAATGGCATCGGCCAAGTTAATCAAGCGGTTGCCCAAATGGATCAGGTCGTGCAGCAGAATGCCCAGCTGGTTCAGCAGGCCGCCCGCAGTGCCAATGAGTTAGAGAGTGAGGCCGCTCGTCTGCGTGAAGCGGTTGAGCGTTTTCGGGTGTCGGGAGCGAGTACCGCACCATTGACCACTCGCCCCATTCTACCCAGTGCCACGCCACGGCCCGCTAAGGTGGTTACTACTAAAACGCCGGTAGACGAGTGGGAAGCTTTTTGATTCAGCCTTTACGTAGAGTCGCCCAATTTAACTAATAAAAATGTCGCCTCCCCAACAATAAGGCATGTTAATGCGTAACAATCAGCCAGTCTCCCAACGCGAAGTTGAGCTAAAGGGGGACGATTTTCTCGTCTCGCGAACGGATCTTAAAGGTCGCATTACGTATGCTAATCCCGCGTTTATCCAGATTAGTGGCTTTCGCCATGACGAGCTAATTGGGGCGCCGCACAACCTGATCCGCCACCCGGATATGCCGCCCGTGGCGTTTGCAAATTTATGGCAAACCATCGAAACCGGTGAAACGTGGCGTGGGCTGGTTAAAAATCGCTGCAAAAACGGCGACCACTATTGGGTAGACGCTAGCGTGACGCCGATTGTCGAAAATGATCAGGTGGTTGGCTATGCCTCAGTGCGGGTTCAGGCGTCACGGGAGGCAATCGCCCAGGCAGAGCAGGTATACGCAGGTATTCGTGAGGGACGTCTTAAACGGGTCTATTTAGATAAAGGGCATATACGTTATAAGGGGCTAGTGCAGCGCCTTAAACGGGTGCGCCTGCACACCATCCGCGCCAAGCTGGTGGGCATGATTGTGGTAGCGGGCATGCTGCTGTTGATCAGTGGTGGGCTAGGACTGTATGGATTAAATGCCGCGGGTGATCGGTTAGACCGCCTCAATAACGATGGGCTGCGCGATGTTATTCGTCTCCAGCAAATCGACCAAACCATTGCCCATACACGTCAGTCGATGATCGAACCAGAAAGGATGCAGCTCATCAGCCAACGGTTTGAGATGGGCGAAGCGGTGGCGGAAAACGCCGCGGAGGTAGCTGAGGTTTGGCAGGCGTACTACCAGCGTGATGCTAACGCTAGCCAGCTAGCGGATAGTTTTGATCAGCAGCTTCAGGCGTTCTTAGCTAATGGCATGGGGCAAGCGGCAAACGTGCTGCAAGCTGAAGAGACGTATGAAGCGTTTACTGGTTTAGATGCGGTGATACGTGTGATGAATACCGATGGGCGAGCGCTGTCGGAGATGGTGAATCAGCTGATTGCGCAAAAACAGGCTGCAGCGGAAGTTATGGCGGTAGAGGCTGAGCAGGGGCAAACCGCCATGCTGAGCGCTCAGGCGGCGGTGCTGGGGATTGGCTTACTGATGCTCATGATGATAGGCGCGCTTACGCTACGTTCAATCGTTAGACCGTTAAAAAGTGCTTCACGCTTTACCCTGCAAATAGCGGGCGGCAACTTGGCAGCCCCTGTGCCTGCCCGTCGTCGTGATGAAATTGGCCTACTGCTTGATTCGCTAAATACCATGCGTAAAAGCCTGAGCAGTATTATTGGCGAGGTTAAAAGCGGCATTGAGGTAGTGACGCCTGCGGCACAGGGTATTGCCAGTGGTAATGAAGAGCTGTCGTCGCGTACAGAGCAGCAGGCTGCCGCGCTGCAACAAACCGCTTCCAGCATGGAAGAGATAACCACGACCGTGCGCCAAAATAGCGATAACGCTCAAGAAGCTCGGCGTCTGGCCGATAATAATGCTACACGGGTGACGCAAACCGGCGAGCTGATGACACAGCTAGTCGACAACATGCAACGTATCACTCAAAGCTCGCGAAAAATGACCGAGATTATCAACGTCATTGATTCGATTGCGTTTCAAACTAATATTTTGGCGCTTAATGCGTCGGTTGAGGCGGCAAGGGCAGGAGAGCACGGGCGCGGCTTTGCGGTTGTGGCAGAAGAAGTGCGTAATTTGGCGGGGCGCAGTGCCGGCGCGGCCCAAGAGATCCGGGTATTAATTGATGGTTCCAGTCAGGATGTTAGTGCAGGGGCCGGGTTAGTGGAAAAAGCTGAAGCGGCCATGAGTGAGGTTGCTGAAGCGGCACGCAGCGTAACGCAGATTATGCATGAGATCTCTTCAGCGTCAGAAGAGCAGAACAGCGGTATTGCTGAAGTCAACCAGGCCGTTGCGGAAATGGATCAAGCGACCCAGCAAAATGCTGGCCGTGTGCAGGAAACCGCGCGGGCTGCGGCAGCATTGGAACATCAAGCGGGGCTGTTGGCGTTATCCGTAGAGGCGTTTCGGCTAAACCATCAACAGTCGTTACAGGCTATGCCAGCCGCTATCGGGGCACCTGCTGCTGCGCATCAACTTACTGCGAAGCCAAATAGCGCGACATCGCCAGCGCCGCGTGTGAAGCGGCAATCGGTTTCTGCAGAGGAGTGGGAAGAGTTTTGAGCGGACAACGCGAACGGGGAGCCGAAGCCGGCCAATGGGCATCTAGTGGGCAGATCGAGCGCGACTTGCTGCTTACGGATGCCGATTTTTCACGGATTAGAGAACTGATCTACCTGCGTGCCGGTATCGTGCTTGCCGAGCATAAGCGTGAAATGGTTTACAGCCGTTTAGCAAAGCGGCTGCGCCACCATGGCATAACGCACTTTACCGACTACCTGTCACGCTTGGAGCGTCAGCCCGATGCTAAAGAGTGGGAAGCGTTTACTAACGCACTCACCACCAATCTCACGGCATTTTTTCGTGAGGCGCACCACTTTCCGCTGCTGGCTGAACATATCAAGCATAAGCAGGAGCCGGTGACTATTTGGTGTTCAGCGGCTTCCACGGGTGAAGAGCCTTATTCAATAGCCATGACGCTGCTGGAAACGCTAGGCCCCAAAGCCTCCCAAGCGAAAGTCATCGCCACAGATATTGATACTGACGCGCTCGATAGGGCTCGCGCCGGTATTTATCCTCAGGAACAAGTGCGCAAGCTCGATGAAGTTCGGGTGAAACGGTTTTTTCAGAAAGGTACCGGCAACCATATTGGGCTGGCACGCATACGGCCTGAAGTATCCGCGCTGGTGGAGTTTTTGCCGCTTAACCTGCTGGCGCCCCAGTGGCCCGTTAAGGGGCCCTTTGATGCCATTTTTTGCCGCAATATCATGATTTATTTCGATAAAGATACTCAGGCGAAAATTCTAAAGCGGTTTGCGCCGCTCATGAAGCCAGATGGCCTGCTGTTTGCTGGGCACTCTGAAAACTTCTCCTATATTAGCGATGCATTCAAGTTGCGTGGGCAGACGGTCTACACCCCCGCTAAAAAATAACCCGTATTACGTGCGTTTAGCTCCGTTAACAGGTATTTCTCAAGCGGAAGCGCAACAGCACATTAGGTAGCTACCGTAAGAGGAGGCGTGCTTTGAGCGCAGCCAAGATCAAAGTGTTATGTGTCGATGATTCGGCGCTGATTCGCGATTTGTTAACCGAAATCATCAACTCACAGCCAGATATGGAAGTGGTTGCCGTCGCGCCCGACCCCATTGCTGCCAGGGACCTGATTAAGCAGCATAACCCTGATGTACTAACCCTTGACGTGGAAATGCCGCGCATGGATGGGTTGGACTTTCTTGAGCGGTTGATGCGCCTGCGCCCAATGCCGGTGTTAATGGTTTCATCACTCACCCAGAGCGGTTCTGAAATCACCCTGCGAGCGCTGGAACTGGGCGCATTGGACTTTGTGGCTAAGCCCAGCCTAGGTATTCGCAATGGGATGATGGAGTACGCCAACGAAATTGCTGAGAAGCTGCGTGCCGCCGCGCGCTCACGACCCCGTCAGGCCCGCCACAAAAACGCGCCGCCTCCGACGCAGTTGAAAGCACCGCTGGTTACCAGTGAGAAGCTGATCATCATTGGTGCCTCTACTGGCGGAACCGAGGCGATCCGTGCGGTACTGGAGCCCTTGCCGGCTAACGCACCAGCCGTTTTGATTACTCAACACATGCCGGGCGGCTTTACCCGCTCGTTTGCTGAACGGCTGGACCGGCTGTGCCGGATTACCGTCAAAGAGGCCACTGATGGCGAGCGTGTGCTGCCGGGTCATGCCTATATTGCGCCGGGTGATCAACACCTTGAACTCGTCCGCAGCGGTGCAAACTACGTGGCACGCTTGAACGATGGGCCTCCGGTTAATCGCCACCGGCCATCGGTGGATGTGCTGTTTCACTCTGCCTCAAAGCACGCCGGTAAAAATGCGATTGGGGTAATTTTGACTGGCATGGGAAAAGATGGCGCTGCAGGGTTATTAGAAATGCGCCAAGCAGGCGCGCCGACCATTGCGCAAAATGAAGAGAGCTGCGTGGTTTTCGGGATGCCGAGAGAAGCGATTGCTGTTGGGGGAGCGGTTGATGTCGTCGCCCTAGACGATATTCCATCGCGATTGATGGCGCTGGTCGCGGCTTCCGGCCGTGCCCAGAGGGTATAGCGATGCGCCATTAATGTTATGCAGCACTAAAAATAACATGCTACGAAACAGCACATTATTAAAACAAAGCATCATCACAAAAATGACGGCAACGGGGGAAGGGCCATGGCTCGTTTGTTTCGCAATATGAGTATCCATGCGGCGGTAATCGCGGCACTTATCAGCTTTATCGCTTTGGTATTGGTGCTGGCAGGGATCAGCTTTGTATCAGACCGTAACGCCCAGCAAAACATGGCGACGCTTGATCGTATTAGCAGCGATCAGCTAAACGAAATTAACCGTGCGGACTCGTTGCTCAATCAGGCCATGCTTGCCATGGAAACGGCGTCAAACTTTTTAATGGTGGGCCAAACACGCCAGTCTAACGAGCAAATAGCGCTTGCTGCTAACCGTATTGAGCGTGCGGAACGCCGCTTTGAAAACTTTGTGGCGACGCCGCGAACGCCGCAAGGAGAGATGTTGGGCCGTGACCTGATTGAAGATTTTCAAGACGTATTAGCAATAATCAAACAACAGCTGGTGAGTTTTGAAACTATGGATATCACCACGTTTAACCGGCTGCGGGGTGAATTGACCGGTCCGCTTGCCAATTTAGCCGAGAGCACTACAGCCTTTATTGATTATGGTTTCCAGCGTGTGGATGACATCCGTAGTGATGCTAACGCACAGGGTAATTTCTTTACGCTGATTAATGCAGTGGCTACGACGATTGCATTATTAATGACAGCGTTGATCTACATTGGGCTGCGCCGCACGGTCATTGCCCCGCTTAACGATGCGGTGCGCCGCTTGGATAAAATCTCACAGGCTGATTTAACCGAACCACTGCCAGCGGCAGGTAAAAACGAGATAGGCCAGCTGTTTGCTGCAATGGCAACCATGCAGCAAAATCTCACGGGGATTGTTTCAAGAGTTCGCGAGGGCAGCAGCGAAATCCATCACGGCACTCGGGAAATTGCCAGCGGCAATGCGGATCTTTCATCGCGTACCGAGCAGCAGGCCGCCTCTATTGAAGAAACCGCTGCCAGCATGGAGCAGATGACGGCGACAGTGAAGCAGAATGCGGACAACGCGCGCCAAGCCAGCACCCTGGCCGCGGATGCATCTACCACCGCTGAGCAGGGCGGGCAGGTGGTTGAGCAGGTCGTGCAAACAATGCATGGCATCTCAACGAGCTCCCAAAAAGTGGCAGATATTACCAGCGTGATTGACTCGATTGCTTTTCAAACCAATATTCTTGCACTGAATGCTTCTGTCGAAGCGGCGCGCGCTGGCGAGCAAGGGCGTGGCTTTGCCGTGGTAGCAGGTGAGGTGCGCAATCTAGCGAGCCGAAGCGCCGATGCTGCCAAAGAGATCAAAACTCTGATCGATGCGTCGGTTTCACAAATTAAGCAAGGTTCCACCCTGGTAGAGCAGGCCGGTAGCACCATGAGTGAAGTAGTGACCGCTGTGCGTCGGGTCACTGATATTATGGATGAGATATCCGCGGCCTCTCAGGAGCAGAGCGACGGCATTACGCAGGTTAGCCAAGCAGTGGGGCAGATGGATGAAGTGACTCAACAAAACGCTGCGCTGGTTCAGCAAGCCACAGCGGCGGCTGCTTCTTTGGAGGAGCAGGCGAGCCGGTTAGAGGAGGCGGTTGCCGTCTTTAAGCTGCTTGGTGTCCAAGAACACTCTTATGAGTTACCGCGTTCGATAGCGCCTTCGGCGCCAGCACAGCTTGCCTCTACACAGCCTGCTGCACAACGGAGCGCCCGCCAGAACAGCCACCACGACGAGTGGGAAGCGTTTTAACCGTAATAAACCCTGACTGGGTGTCCAGTCACCCTAACCCATGTGTTTGATGAGAGGATGACCAATGGCCGATAAGAATATGAGTTTTCTGGTAGTTGACGATTTTCCTACGATGCGTCGGATCGTCCGTAGCCTGTTAAAAGAGCTGGGCTTTACCAATGTGGATGAGGCGGAAGATGGCCAGGACGCGTTGAATAAGTTGCGGGCAGGCAATTTTGAGTTCGTTGTCTCTGATTGGAATATGCCCAATCTTGATGGTTTAGAGATGCTTAAAGAGATTCGCCAAGACGAAGCGCTCAAAGGCTTACCGGTGCTGATGGTGACCGCCGAAGCGAAAAAAGAGAACATTATTGCGGCCGCACAAGCAGGCGCCAACGGCTACGTCGTTAAGCCGTTCACTGCCGCTACCCTAGAAGAGAAGCTGAATAAAATCTTCGACAAGATGGGTAAATGAAGCGGCTGAGCCTTTGTGGCTCGGTTAGCAAGGAGATACGACAATGAGCCAGAGTGAGCAGGGAAATACTGCCCAACTGCCCGATGAAGCCGCTGAAGAACTCATCCATCGCATTGGTAAACTTACCCGCATGCTGCGCGACAATATGCGCGAGCTGGGGTTAGATAAAGAGATTGAAAAAGCGGCGGAAGCGATACCTGACGCACGTGACCGTTTGCACTATGTTGCGACCATGACCGAGCAGGCGGCTGATCGTGCGCTAAACGCTATCGACCGAGCACAGCCGCTTCAGGATCAGCTGTCTGACCGTGCTGAAGCGCTGGATAAGCGTTGGGATGCATGGTTTGAAGCGCCCCAAGAGCTAGATGATGCTAAAGCCTTAGTTAAAGAGACCCGCACCTATTTAAGCGATGTGCCCACTATGGCCGCAGCCACCAATAAAGAGCTGTTGGAAATCATGATGGCGCAAGATTTCCAGGATCTGACCGGCCAAGTCATCAAGAAGATGATGGATGTGATTCGCGAGATCGAACATCAGCTCGTACAGGTGCTGATTGATAACGTGCAGGGTGCTCAGGCGCGGGAAAGCATGCAGCGCAAGGCGGAAGATCAGTGGAAAAACGAAACCGCGCGACGTAAAGAAGACCTACTTAATGGTCCTCAGGTGAAGGAGAATGCCCCGGATATCGTGACGGGCCAAGACCAGGTAGATGACTTATTGGATGAATTAGGCTTTTAATGCGTTGTTATTAAGACATTGTAACAAGCCGCATCTGGCACTATAGGCTTTTTGTTCAGCCGCCCTCTGGGGCGGCTGAATTTATGGTGAGCCGCGTACGACCGGCCGGATAGCAGCATGGCAGATAACGACAGCGACCAGGAAAAAACCGAAGAGGCCACCCCCAGGCGCTTGGATAAAGCGCGTGAAGAGGGCCAGGTTCCCCGCTCCCGAGAGCTGACCACTTTTATGCTGCTACTGGGAGGCGTGATAGGGCTTTGGAGCATGGGGCAGATGCTCTATGACCAGTTGGGAATGGTCATGGAGAGGGCGTTTTTGTTTGAGCGTCGTCAGGTAATGGAAAGCACTCCCATGCTGGTGAATGCCCTGGATCTTGGTCAGCGTACGCTGTTTGCCATGATTCCGCTGTTTTTACTCCTCGTGGTGGTGGCGTTGGTAGCGCCTGCGCTGCTGGGGGGGTGGCTGGTATCGGCAAAATCGATGCAGCCCAAACTTTCAAAGCTCAACCCTGTTAAAGGGGTGAAGCGCATATTCGGGCCTCAGGCACTGGTGGAGCTAGCCAAAGCGATTGCTAAATCGGTGCTGGTGGGAAGCGTCGCGGCAACCTTTTTGTACGTTAATATCGGCACGTTTATGGGGCTGATGGACCTGCCTATTCAGCAGGCGCTGGTCACTGCACTAAATATGGCCGCGTTAGCCGCTGGGTTAATTGTGTTATCGCTGATTGTGGTCATCCTCATCGATGTGCCTTTCCAGCTGTGGAGCAATGCTAAAAAGCTGCGCATGAGCAAGGAAGAGGTAAAGCGAGAGCATAAAGAGTCAGAGGGCGACCCCCATGTAAAAGGCCGCATTCGTCAGCAACAGCAGGCGATGGCGCGTGGCCGCATGATGAGTAAAGTACCAGATGCTGACGTTATCATTACCAACCCTACCCATTATGCGATCGCGCTCAGTTACCAGGAAGGCAGTATGGGCGCGCCTCGGCTAGTCGCCAAAGGGGCCGATGCGGTAGCGGCACGTATCCGTGAGATTGGTTTAGAAGCGGGCGTGCCACGATTGGAGGCAGCGCCCTTGGCCCGCGCCCTGTATCATCACGTGGACTTAGAAGCTGAGGTGCCTGCGGAACTGTATACCGCCGTGGCAGAAGTGATGGCCTGGGCGTATCGCCTAAAGCATGTTGCACAACAAGGAGGCGAGGTGCCCCCCACCCCTGATAATTTGCCGGTTCCCCCGGAAATGGATAGTCCCGGCCCCAAGGCCGGTGGCAGTGAGGCGCAGTCATGAAGGGCTTAGGCCAGTTGATCAATCAGCGCGATTGGATGGGCGACGTGCGCATGAAGCTGCTCGCTGGGCCGCTGCTGATTCTAATGATTTTGGGCATGATGATCCTGCCCTTGCCGCCCTTCGCGCTAGATTTGCTCTTCACCTTCAACATTGCCCTGGCCATTATGGTGCTGTTGGTCAGCATGTTTGCGCAAAAGCCGCTGGACTTCGCGGCGTTTCCGGCAGTGTTGCTGTTCACCACGTTGCTGCGCTTATCGCTCAATGTTGCCTCCACCCGGGTGGTACTCATGGAAGGGCATCAAGGGGGCGATGCCGCAGGTAAAGTTATCGAAGCGTTCGGCACCTTCCTGGTAGGCGGCAACTTTGCGGTTGGCTTAGTGGTCTTCCTGATCTTGGTTATTATCAACTTCATGGTTATTACCAAGGGCGCCGGGCGGATTGCCGAGGTTGGCGCGCGCTTTATGCTGGACGCCATGCCCGGCAAGCAGATGGCCATTGATGCGGACTTAAACGCGGGGCTAATTGGTGAAGAAGACGCTAAAAAGCGTCGAGCAGAAGTCGCCCAAGAGGCCGATTTTTACGGCTCAATGGATGGCGCAAGTAAGTTTGTGCGCGGCGACGCCATGGCCGGCTTGGTTATCATGGTGGTTAATATTATCGGTGGCCTGCTGATCGGCATGATGCAGCACGGCATGGACTTCAGCGATGCTGCCCGTACCTACACACTATTAACCATTGGGGATGGCTTGGTCGCCCAGATTCCAGCGCTGGTGATCTCAACTGCAGCGGGTGTCACAGTGTCGCGGGTAAATACCGACCAGGACGTTGGTCAGCAAATGATCAGCCAGCTGTTCGTTAACCCCCAGGTTATGATTTTAGCCGCCATCGTTATGGGGCTATTGGGCATGGTGCCCGGTATGCCCAACCTGGTTTTCCTGATTTTTACGGCGCTGCTTGCTGGGCTTGCATGGCTGTTGATCCGTCAAAAAGACCGGGCGCTGGTCAAGGAGGAGATTGCCGCGGCCCCTCCACCGCTTCAAGAAACCCCTGAAGCGAGCTGGGAGGATGTCCAGTTAGTGGATACCTTGGGTCTCGAAGTCGGACATCGCTTAATCCCGCTAGTGGATTCGCGCCAGAAAGGTGAGTTGTTGGGCCGGATTAAAAGCGTGCGCAAAAAGTTTGCCCAGGAGGTCGGCTTTTTGCCCCCTGTTGTACATATCCGCGATAACTTGGAGCTTTCCCCCAATACCTACGTGCTTTCGATGAAGGGCGCAGAGATTGGGCGTGCCGAGGCACAGCCAGGCAAGTGGCTGGCCATCGACCCAGGGCAGGTATCTGGTGAGCTGCAGGGGACGCCCACTCAAGAGCCCGCCTTCGGCCTTCCGGCTATCTGGATTGATGCCAGTCAGCGTGAACACGCCCAGGTGTATGGCTATACGGTAGTGGATGCGAGTACGGTCATTGCCACCCACTTAAATCACCTGTTGCACCGCCACTCGCCGGAAATGCTCGGTCGCCAGGAAGTGCAGAAGCTGCTGGATAAGCTCGGTGATGATCAAAAATCGCTGGTGGAAGAAGTCGTGCCAAAAGCGATCTCCCTGACGGTGCTTCAGCGCATCCTGCAGAACCTGTTGGATGAAGATGTTTCCATTCGCGATATGCGCACTGTGCTGGATACCCTGGCGGAGTTCGCGGGTCAGCAGAAAGACCCTAATGAGCTCACTGCGTTAGTGCGCATTGCGCTGGGCCGCGCTATCACTCAGCAATGGTTTGCCGGGCAAGAAACACTTAACGTGATGGGGCTGGATGCTCAGTTAGAACAAGTGCTTATTCAGGCGATGAACGGCAACGGCGCTATGGAGCCAGGCTTAGCAGATACCCTGATGAATCAGGCCCAGCAGGCGCTAGAGCAGCACGAAGCCAGTGGCGAAGCCCCAGTGCTGGTGGTGCAGCATTCGTTACGCGCTGTGTTGTCGCGCTTCCTGCGTCGCCGCATGCGTCATATGGTGGTGATGTCTCAGGCCGAAGTGCCCGATGACCGTACGCTGCGGGTGACCACCGTCGTGGGTGGGCGCTAGCCAGCGGACATAGCCATCAACGCCGATAAAGCAGTGGCAGCCATTCAAGCAGAGGCAAAAGGTAAAGCATGAGTGTTAGACGTTTTGTCGGAGCAAATAGCCGTGATGTGATGCGCCAGGTGCGCGAGACGTTGGGTGATGACGCCCTGATTCTTGCTAACCGGCGTACCGAGGGCGGCGTTGAGATTCTGGCGATGGCGGATGAAGCGGTCGATCATTTTGACCCAGCCCCCACGCCAGAGCCGCCACCCGCTTCTCCCCTCGCTTTTTCACTGCCTGCCTCCGACCCTCTTCAGGCCATGAGCGAGCGCTTGCTGCGTGAAATGCAGGATATGCGTGAGCTGCTGACCCGCCAACAGCAAGCACCTGCCGCTGCCGCAGCGGCGGATACGTCCACGCGGCTGCGCCAACTGCTAGCGCGCGTTGGTTTTAGCGATGAGTTAAGCAGCGAAGTACTGGCGGGCCTGCCGGAGTCACTGGTACTAGCCCCCGCCGACAGTAACCAGCCACTATTGTGGCTGCGCGAACAACTGATGGCGCGCTTACCGGTGCTTACTCAGGAAAACAGTTTTTTTGACCAAACGGGCATTGTCGCGCTGGTGGGCCCAACGGGCGTAGGTAAAACCACCACCACCGCGAAGCTTGCAGCACGTTTTGTGATGCGCCACGGTACGCGGCCGGTGGCGCTTGTCACCACCGATAGCTTCCGTATCGGCGCCCATGAGCAGCTGCGGATATATGCGCGTTTGCTCGATACGCCGATGTATGCCCTCGATGCGGAGCAGCCTATTGATGATCTGCTAGGCCGGCTACAGGGTAAACAGTGGGTAATCATTGATACGGTCGGTATGAGCCAGCGTGACCAGCGGGTCATTGAACAAATCGCTCACCTGCAGGGGGGGCAATCGACCGTGCGGTTAGTGCTGCTGTTAAATGCCGCCAGCCAACCGGAAACGCTCGAAGAAGTCGTACTACGCTATCGGCAAGCCGCCCGCGCGGCGGGCGCCGAGCTAGACGACTGTATTATCACCAAGCAGGACGAAGCCGGACGCTTAGCGCCGGTGCTTGATATTGTCATGCGCCATGGAATGCGTGTGCTGTTTGGCTCTCATGGGCAGCAAGTGCCTGAAGATATGGCCGTGGCGAACCCCGCGGCGCTGATTGACCAGGCGCTGGACGGCCAATCCACATTAGCCAGCCAGCCTGCTTCCGCGCCGGTAAGTCTGCCCCGCTGGTCAAGGGATGTGCTTGGCCAAGGGCGTCGTCTCTCATCGGTACTGACGCGCCTGCGCCAGCGAGTGGCGGGTTTTGCCCGCTTAGAGGCGGTATGGGATATCGCCGCCCTGCCTAGCGCAGTGCAGGATGGGCGGCTTGATCGTTTACTCGCTGATGCGCCCCCGACAGACAACCTACTAGGAATGGCATGGTCGCCCCGCCGCAATGAACGCGGCTGTGACTGGTCAATGCCAGATATTGGGCTAGACGCTAACGGGGCTTGGTCGGCGCTGCCCCGCCTGCAGCATCGCCAGCCCGCCGGTTGGCAGCCCCGTTTGGCAACACAAAGTGATGAACACGGCATCGCCGTCCATTTGCTGCCTACGCTCCCCGACACCGAAGCGCTGGCATGGTTGGAAGCCCAACACCTGACCTGGGTCAGCTTGGTGCCTGCCAGCCAGCGGGTATACTTCCAGGGCACGCGTTGTGCCCAGCGCCAGTTATTTATTGATAGCACGCTTACGCACCATATAAGCGTGCGTTTTCGTGGGCAGCCTATGCAGCTGTGGAGTGCCTATGCAGAAGTGACTGACGCGTCTGGCACTGCTCTATTGGCATGGTACGGAGAGGTTCGTGACCCCGAAAGCGCTAAGCGTATTGCTCGGCGTTACTGGTTAAGCCCTGCTCGATTAGGCGCTGATGCGCTCTCTTTACTGGCGACCCAGCTGCAAAGCGAAGGGGTCACCGCGCTGACGAAGCGGGCATGGCAGCAGCTTAAAGAAGCCGACAGTGGTGATGTCAGTGCTGAAATACGCCTGCTCATGGCCAGCGGCGTTGCCGCCGTAGCAGGGCATTTGGACAGTGCCGACGATGCTGCTGCCCTGGCCCTGCGCACCGACCTGATGCTGCTGCTAGGCACCCAGCGAAAACGGCGCGATACCGCCTTGCTCGACGGATTAGTGCATGCCTTTATGGCCCGCGATGCGATTCGTCAGCTAGGTAGCGTGAGCCGAGAGGGCATGCTATGAGCAGCCAAGACCAGGCAGCGGGGCTGCGAAAATGGGCGGATTTACAGCGTCAGCAGCGCGGAGACATACCCGAAGATACGCTACCGGATGAGCCAGCTCCCACAGAGCCAGTCTCAAAAAAAGCGGCTTCTGTTTATGCTGCATCCGCCATGGTGCCAACCGTAGAGGCGCCGCCCACGCCGAAACAGCCGCTGGTGGTGGTGGGCCTACCCACCCATCAGCACCAGGTTAACAAGGTAAGAAGCCGCCTCAGCCAGTGGTCGGCATTGGGGCGCCGCTGGGCAGGCGACCCAGATGACTGGGACATTCACCTGGTTGACCCTGCTACAGCTAATCTGCCATTACTGGTGGCGCGCTACCCGCGCTGGGCGTTGTGGGTAAGTAGCGATGCGGATGCGTTTATGCCGATGTACCGAGTTTTGCGGCAAGTGCATGACAACAAAGGTCCAAAGCGCCTGTTGGCGCTGCATGAGCCCCACTTGCCACGCCAAGGATTACTCGATAACTTGCGAGAAGCTGCCGCAGGTTATTTAGACACAGAACTGCTGCTGCTTGCCCGATAAGGGCTGCAGCGTTTACAAGCAAGCGGGTATTGGCAGAGAAGTACTGGCCACTATCTAGTAGCGTTACTGGGAGCACCCATGCAGCGACAAAGCAGGCAGGGCAGGAGCATCTTAAAGGTGGTCACGGTGAGCATTACGGTGTCGCTCATCGCGATGGGGTTGGCAAGTAGCGTACAGGCAGCACCTGGCAGTTGGAGCAGCCAAGTTCCCAGTGTCATGGTCGCCATGAGCGACCGGGTCAGCAGCAGCCAGCCCATCGTAGCGCCCAGCGCAGCGCAAGTGGGAAACGCAGTGATTGATCGGATACAGTGGCGGTATGAGGCGCCACCGGCGTCGCCAGTCAATGCTTGGCTATGTCACCCTGAACAGTGCATCCCACTTAACAGCATGCGGGGTTCCACTATGGCATTAGCCGGAAAGCACGCCGATGCGCCGCTGTACTTTCGTTTTGCCTTAACGCCCGGCCAGCGGCCGGTACGGGTACAGGGGCTGCAAGCCATCGTGAATTACCAGTAAAAAGTGTTTTAGCCGCGAGGCACGAGGATGTATACAGCACAAGGCAGGATCAAACAGAGTGAGCTGTTAACCCAATACATGCCACTGGTGAGACGTCAGGCCTTAACGCTGCAGGTGAGGTTGCCCGCGAGCATCGAGCTAGATGATCTTATCCAGGCGGGCATGGTGGGGTTGTTAGAAGCCCTTGGGCGCTTTGATGCGGCCCAAGGCGCGACATTTGCCACCTTTGCCAGCCAGCGAATCCGTGGCGCGATGATGGATGAGCTACGCACGCGCGACTGGCTACCTCGTAGCGTGCGACGTTCGGCCAGGGCGATGGATGAGACGGTGCGGCGGCTGGAGCAACAGCTAGGCCGCGCTCCCGAAGAGGGGGAAATCGCCCGTGATTTAGAAATGCCGCTAAGCGACTATCAGCAGCTACTCAATGACACCAACAGCGGCCAACTGCTGCCGTTTGAAGAGCTGGTGACAGAGGGTGGTGAGCCTAGTAGCGGCGCTGGCAATTTGCTCTTCGACCAGTTGTTGGACGCTCAGCAACGTCAAACCTTGATTGAGGCGATTGAGGCGCTGCCAGAGCGAGAAAAGCTGTTAATGGCGCTGTACTACCAAGAAGAGATGAACTTAAAAGAGGTGGGTGCTGTGCTGGGGGTTACCGAGTCCCGTGTCTCCCAGCTGCATAGTCAGGCCGTTAGCCGTTTACGCGCCCGTTTGCACGACGCCAATTAATCTCTCACTCACTTATTTGAACCCGGCGAGGAGCCGTTGATGAATCCATCTACGCTGATCGGTATATCTGCCAGCATTCTACTGCTGGTAAGCGTGCTGTTTTTTACCGCAGAGTCCCCAGAAAGCTTTCTTAACTTACCGGGGTTAGCGATTGTCATTACCGGTACGCTGGCCGCTACGTTTATCAGTTACCCGCTGAAAGAAGTACTTCGGGTAGTGCGCTTGGTAGGCTTAGTGTTTCGCCGTGAAAATACCTATGTTCGAGATGACATTAACGAACTCGTGTCGATGTCTCGGCTATGGTTTAAAGGCGATGTTCGGGCGGTGGAAAAAGAGCTTGAGCACACCCGTAACCCGTTTCTACGCACGGGCATTCAACTGGTCATTGCCAATACCAAAGAGGATGAAATCTTCGACATGCTGCGCTGGCGCATAGCGCGGTTAAAAGCGCGCGAGCATGCAGAAGCACAAATTTTCCGCACGATGGCCACTTACGCGCCTGCCTTTGGCATGATTGGTACGTTGGTGGGGTTGGTTAACATGCTTGAAGTCATGGATGCGGGTGACCTAGAAGTCATTGGCCCGCGCATGGCCGTTGCCCTGCTCACCACGTTTTACGGTATTTTGCTCGCCAACCTAGTGTTTAAGCCTATTGCCGTTAAGCTTGAGCGTCGTACCGAAGAGCGCCTCATTACCATGAACATGGTGCTTGAAGGTATATCGCTCATCACCAAACGTCGCCTACCGTCGTTTATTGAAGAAACACTCAACTCCTTTGTTGCCAACTACCACGACGAAATACGCGATGCTACTGTAAAGCCACGCACCACGCCTAGCCCCGCGACAAAAGGGTAGCGACATGCTGAACAGTGAAGCCCGTCATGCGCTGGAAATGCCCAATGCCGAAGGCGAGGGGGATGAGAGCTGGTTAACGAGCTATCTGGATGTATTGACGCTACTAATCACCCTGTTTGTCCTCCTGCTGGCGTTAACGCCGCCAGGCGGGGGAGAAGCGGCAGATAGCGATAGAATGCGCTCGGCCAGTGCGATTACTGCGCTGCCCCTGGCAACCTTAGCCACTGGTATTCAGCCTCGTCACCAGGGGCTAAGGCCGCAGATGGCGGGGCTAAATATTCCCGGGGTCAGTGTTTCCCAAGGCCGTGAAGGCCTTACCCTGCGTATTGATGATAGCCTTTTGTTTCCCAGTGGCGATGCCGTGCTAACGCCCCAAGGGCAGAATGTGCTAGAAAACCTGATAACGGCGCTTGAGGCCTTTGAAGGTCAAATTTCGGTAGAGGGGCATACCGATAATATACCCATTGCTACTCCTCGGTTCCCCTCGAATTGGGAGCTCTCGGTAGGACGCGCGATTGCGGTTGTGCGCCACCTTGAACGCCAGGGAGTCGCTGTTTCACGAATGCGGGCGGTCGGATATGCCGACACCCAACCCATGGAAAGTAACGCGACCGCAGAAGGGCGAGCAGCCAATCGTCGCGTTGAGCTGTTGCTAAAGCAGCAGTTTGAGGGTGAATAGATTTTTTTTCGAGGCTATTTCGTGCCGAAGCAACACCCTTTACTTCAGTCGTTTGGCGCTTTGCTGGTGTTGGATGCTGACAGTCGGCGCATTCAAGCTTTCAGTAGCAACCTCGCCGCACTGGTTGGCATGACCGTTACCGACGGGCGTGATCAGACGCTGTCGGAAGTGCTGGGCAAACGCCTAAGCCAGCGGCTACGTCACGAGCTACAGGGCCAGCAGCGCTTGGCCGGGCCGCTAACCTTTACCCGCCCGGCGAGCTCAACGCGCTTTCAGCTTTATGCCTACCGTTCAGGCGCCTACGTTGTGGTAGAAATTGAACCACTGACACCGGTTGGTAAACGGCGCTTGTTAGGCACGGTGAATGAGCGCTTGCTCAGGCTGACGGAAGCGAGTCATCAAGAGGAGTTGCTTGACTACCTAGTGCGGGCTGTTCAAGAGTTGACCGGTCACGATCGCGTCTCGATCTGCCACCTTGACAGCGACTGGCACGGGCTGATCGTCGCCGAAGCATGCGGCAGCGGCTTACCGTCACTGTTAGGTCAGCGTTTTCCCTCCAGCGACTTTCCCCTTTCCTTACGCCTCGCCTACGAGCGCCATCCGGTGCGCTTAATTGAGGATGTGGCAGCGCCCAGTGAATACTTAGTCCCCCGTGATTTCCCTGTGGCACTTAACGATAGTTTTCTGCGTGCCCCTGCCCCAGAGCGTCAACGCTATCTGCACCGTCTTGGCGTTCGCGGGGCGTTAAGCGTTGCTATGCAGAGCGATACTGGCCTTTGGGGGCTGCTGTTTTGTTATTCGGCGAAATCACACCCGGTGGCCCCTCCGGTGCGTGACGCAGTGCGCATGCTGGTGCAAATGGCGACTCAGCGCCTGCTGCTGCTGCGGGCACGCCAAGAAGCGCGCTATCTACAGCGCGTGCAGGATAGCTTGGCGCTTTCAACCAAAGCACGCGAAGAACCGCAAAGCCCCCAGCAACTTTTGGCTGAACAGGCGGATACCTGGATGGCACTGTTTCGTTCCCACGGCGTGGCACTATGGGCGAAGGGCAGCGTTTTTCAGTCTGGTAATACGCCGGCCCCAGAGGCGATTAGCCAGCTGGCTAGGCGCTTGGATAAAGCCCATGGTCATAGCGGGCCGTGGTGTACTCGGGATATCTCTAAGGAGCCGTTAACCACATCGCTGTCCATGCCCGAGCAGTGTGGTGTGCTAGCAGTGCCCCTGCCCGTGAACCTCGCTCAGCGCGGTTGGCTGCTGTTTTTCCGTCCTGAGCAGGTAGAAAGCTTCTATTGGGCGATGCAGCCTAAAGCTTTCCCTCAGGGGGCCGTCATAGCCACTCCTCCAGCGGCATGGCATGAAGAAGTGGTGGGTAAAAGCGAGGCGTGGCAGCGGGTCGAGCGCCTAGCAGCCGTGGACTTGGGGGAAGACCTAACATTGGCGATTTCAGCGTACGAAATCAGCACGCTCAATATGTACCTAGAGTGCGAGCGCAAAGCCCTGGCCGAAGCAAATCAGCGCTTAGAGCAGCTGGCGCATTTCGACCCGCTGACCCAAGTATGGAACCGCTACCGCATTGAGCAAGCCATCGACGCTGAGCTGGTGGCCGCTAAACGCTATGGCGCGGTCTTTGCAGTGTTGCTGTTCGATGTAGACCACTTTAAGCAGATCAACGATAGCTACGGGCATAGCTTGGGTGACGACGTGTTGGTATCGCTAGCGCGCTTGGTGGAAAGTTCTCTACGCGGTTGTGACCACCTGGGCCGCTGGGGCGGAGAAGAATTTGTGGTGCTAGCGACTCACTCCGACATAGAGGCGGCCGCTGGTCTGGCGGAGCGGCTGCGCCATCTTGTTGCCTCGCTGGAGGTAAATAAATTGCCACAGCCCATCACCGTCAGCGTTGGGGTCGCGGCATGGCGGCCCGGAGATAGCTGCAAAACGTTAGTCGCCCGCGCGGATATGGCGATGTACCAGGCAAAGCGGAGTGGGCGTAACCGTGTTGAAGTCGCCATCAAGGAACCATCTTGAGATATCAGAGTGAGAAATGGCGCCACCTCTCCCCTCGATGGGTAGGGCTCTTTGGCAGCTTATTACTGGCAGGTATCGTCATGCTGGTGGTGTGGGAGATGCGCACCTTCTATCTCAACCAGCAAACCTCTGCGCAGTCGCGCACGGGCGCTAGTGCTGATGTAGTAGCAGAGTGGTTAGGAAGTGCGCTGGAGACCTCACGTCACGCCCTTGAGAGCGTTGAGGCGCTCTATCAACTCACCTATGACGAGCGTATTGATACGACGTTGCTGGCGCACTATTTAGCGCAGCAGCGCGACCAGGTCGCACTTTGGGATGAAGTTGGCCTGCTTGATCCACAAGGCAATGTATTGGCATCAACACTACCGCTTCAGAGCACGCGGTTTGATGTTGGCGTGCAGGACGTTTTGTCTGGGTTAGTTGGTCAACGTGACCGCCGCGATGCCGTCTCGCGCCTTTACTGGTCAGAGCGCGCGGATGGGCTGCGCCTGCTCCACCTATTACGCGTAGAAAACAGCGTTGGTGAGCCGGAGGCATATATCGTTGCACGGTTAAATCCTGCTTATTTTGTGCAGCTGATGGGGCGTTTAACCCTAAATGAAGGCGCAAGTCTTGCGCTGTTAGATGCTACGCCCCGTGTCATCATGCAGCGCTCCCAGGGGGGCGTCGAAGAGCCTGCCGTGCTGGGCCGCGAGGTTAGTACCCCCGAACTGGCGCATTTTTTAGCAAGTGATCAACTTGCGGCTACGTGGGAGCGCGTCTCGCCAGTCGATGATACGCAGCGGCTGTTTAGCGCGCGGCGGTTGAGTGATGCTCCCTGGCTAGTCATCAGTGGTGAAGACACCACCTTTTATTTGCACGACTGGTGGCGGCGGTTTTGGATTATCTTGGTGGGGATAGTGCTGCTGGCGGCGTTAGGAGCGACGGCCTTTTATCACTACCGACGCCTCTATGCGGCGGAAAAAGTCCTGCGTGAGCACCGCCAACAGCTGACTCAAGAGGTGGCGGCCCGAAAAACAGCGCAGCAAGCCACTGAGCTTGAAGCCGCGCAGCTCAAAATTGCTGCAATGGCGTTTGAAACGCACCTGGGCATGTTTATTGCCGATGCGGATAACCGCATTGTGCAGGTTAACCACACCTTTAGTGAGATCACCGGCTACGACGAAAAAGAAGTAGTGGGCCTTACACCGGCGATGTTGAATTCTGGCCGCCACGATGCCACGTTTTATCGACAGATGTGGCTATCTCTCAATGAGCAGGATCGCTGGCAAGGCGAGGTGTGGAATCGGCGTAAAAATGGTGAGGTTTATCCTCAATGGCTGACCATTAGCGTTGTTCGTAATGATAACGGCGCCGTTACCCACTATGTGGCTACGTTAAGTGATATCACCCAGCGCAAAGCCGCTGAGCAGGAAATTCATCAGCTGGCGTTTTTTGATGCCCTGACCGGGCTTCCCAACCGTCGCCTCTTGATTGACCGCATTGAGGCCCGCCAGCGGGAGGCACGTCAGGAGAGTCACTACAGCGCGGTGATGTTTATTGACCTGGACAACTTTAAAACCATTAACGACAGCCTGGGCCACTACTTAGGCGATGCGTTACTGGTCTCCGTTGCCAAACGGCTCGCGGGTATTGTGCGTGATAGTGATACCGCTGCCCGGCTGGGAGGCGATGAATTTGTCGTTATGCTTCACGAGCTAGGGGACGATATCGCGGTGGCTGCGCAGCATGCAGAAGGTGTTGCTTATAAGCTACTGACTGCTCTCAGAGAGCCGTTGGTCATTGATGACCACCCACTCCAGATCTCTGGCAGTATTGGTGTGACGCTATTTGCTGGGGAGTCGGTAGGCGTAAGCGAAATTTTACAGCAGGCAGATTTGGCGATGTATCAAGCCAAAGCCTCTGGGCGCAATGCGCTGTGCTTTTTTGACCCCTTTATGCAAGCTGCGGTGAAGGAGCGTGCCCAGCTAGAGTCTGACCTACGCCACGTGATTGAACGACAGCAGCTATCGCTCTACTACCAAACCCAGGTGAATGAGCGTGGTCAGGTCGTGGGCGTTGAGGCGCTTGTGCGTTGGTTGCATCCCGAGCGCGGTATCGTGTCTCCGGGTGTCTTTATTCCGCTAGCGGAGGAAACGCACCTCATCGGGATGATTGGTGAGTGGGTGCTGGAAACGGCCTGTCGGCAGCTAGTGGTCTGGTCGCAGCAGCCGCATACCGCAGCGTTGAGTGCTGCGGTTAACGTTAGCCCTAACCAGTTCCGACAAGTAGGTTTTGTTGAACAAATAAAAGCTGTCTTAGCACGTACCGGGGCTAATCCGCAGCGGCTAAAGCTTGAAGTGACTGAGTCGCTGCTCATGGAGGACATTGCCGAGGTGCGTTGCCGCATGGAGGCGTTGCGGCAGTTAGGCATTCGTTTCTCCCTGGATGATTTCGGTACCGGCTATTCGTCGCTGGCCTACCTCAAACAGCTTCCTCTAGATCAGCTTAAAATTGATCAATCCTTTGTTCGAGACGTGTTGGAAGATCCGGCAGATGCCGCGATTGTGCGGACGGTGATTGCGTTGGCCCATAGCCTAGAACTAGAGGTTATTGCCGAAGGGGTCGAGACCCAGGCGCATCGCGACTGGCTCAATGCGCAAGGGTGTCTTGTCTATCAGGGCTACTTCTTTTCACGGCCTCAGCCGATTGAAAACTTACAGCTACCAGACACCGTATAGGGATTAATAGCCTGTCTCGGCAGCTAAGGGCGGTTCACACAGTGACTGCATGCGCCCAATGGCGCCATCAGCGCCTTCCAGACTAAACGTCATATACCACGGCGCATTCGCTTCCTGATCAAAGCCGATAAATAGCTGCTCGCCCTGGCGCATGTCGTCTATTAATGCAGACATTTCGCTGAGATAGAAGTGTGCGTAAAAGCCATCGTCGCCGCGCTCGGTAATAAATTCGGCCATGGTATCCACGATGGGTTGCTCATCAATACGCAGCCTAGCCGGTACGAGATTGACCGCTTTGCTTTCCCCTTGCTGCTGCTCAAGGGTAACGCGCATTTCCAGCCAAGGTAGATCACAAACGCCCTGAGTCGCGTTAAGGCTTAAGGTCGCATCTGAGTAGCTGTGAGTCTCCACTGCGCGCACGTGACGTTCGTCACCCAGAACAAGCATCATCGACTGCCAATGGCCATGGGCTTCGGGCTGCTCAATGTTAAACGTAGCCGCTGCGGCGAAGGGCGCGGCAACCCAAAGGGTGGCGCCCGCCATGGTGCTAATCACAAGCGTTGAGAGAGAGGTGTACGTTTGCATGATCAATTTCGCACAAGAAAAACCCTAGCCTATAGCGTGTTGGCGACCAACAAAAGCTAACGCGCTGATTTTCCTATATCTAGTAGTAGATGAGAAAATTAAGTGGCGTATATAGTGTGAAGTCAAGTCTATACTTCATTTCGATGCCACGTATAATCGCCGCATTTGAGTACTGTATTCACCCCGTTGTGAAGGAGTTTTGTCACATGAGCACCGCTGCTAAGGCTATGAAGACCTCTAATGATGTTCCGATGCAGGCGCCCTCGCGGGAGATCTGGGACGCTAAGTATCGCCTTAAAGATCGTCATAGCCGCCCTGTTGACCAGGATGTGGGGGCTACCTTTGAGCGGGTCGCGCGGGCGCTAGCGGCGGTGGAAGGTGATAAAGCGAACGAATGGCTGCCGAAATTCCGGTGGGCGTTGGAAAATGGCGCCATTCCTGCCGGGCGGATTCTGTCTAACGCCGGTGCGGAAGCTTACAAGCCAGCGGTGAGCCTGATTAACTGTACGGTATCGCGCACCATTCGCGACTCCATGCGAGATATCCTTGATTCCGTAGTGGATGCTGGCATGACGCTGAAGTCCGGCGCTGGCATTGGTTACGACTTTTCGACGCTGCGCCATAAGGGCGCCTTTGTATTTGGCGCAGGCGCCGGTACCAACGGCCCGCTGGCGTTCATGGATATCTATGACAAAATGTGTTTCACCGTCGCCTCTGCCGGTGGGCGTCGTGGTGCGCAGATGGGCACCTTCGATGTCGGTCATCCAGATGTGCGTGAGTTTATCCAAGCCAAGCGGGAAGCGGGCCGCCTGCGTCAGTTCAACCTTAGCCTGCTGATAACCGATGAGTTTATGGAAGCGGTGAAAAACAACGCCGACTGGCCGCTGGCGTTTCCGCTCCATCCCGGTGAAAAAGAGGACGTTAAGGCCGAGGACCTGATCTACCGCGACTGGCCCGTTATCGAAGAGGGGTATACGGTGGATGAGCAGGGCCGTGTGGCCTGCCGCATTGTTGAAGTGATCAAAGCCCGCGAGCTGTGGGATACGATCATGTCCTCCACCTATGACTACGCTGAGCCGGGTTTCATACTGATTGACCAAGTGAATCGTATGAACAATAACTGGTTCTGTGAAGATATCCGCGCCACAAACCCCTGTGGTGAACAGCCGCTACCACCGGAAGGCGCCTGCCTGTTGGGGTCTATCAACCTCACTCAGTTTGTTATCGAACCGTTCAGCGATAAGCCGCGTTTTGACTGGGAGCGCTACCGTAACGTGGTGGCTATTTTTACCCGCATGCTGGATAACGTTGTGGAGATCGCTGGGCTGCCGCTTCCCCAGCAGCAGCGTGAAATTGAAGCTAAGCGTCGCCACGGGATGGGCTTTTTAGGGCTGGGGTCTACGATGACGATGCTCAAAATCCCCTATGGCTCAAACGCGTCGCTAGCCTTCACTGAAGAGGTCAGCCGTCACCTTGCCCTGGAGGGTTGGAAACAAGCGTTAGAGCTTTCCAAAGAGAAAGGCATGGCACCGGTGCTAGCGCAGGAGCACACCATTACGCCGAAAATGATGCGTGAGCGCCCCCAGCTTGCAAGCGATGGTTACGAAGTAGGCGACAAGGTGCCGGGGCGTATTTTGCATGCCCGCTACAGCCAATATATGGCGAAAGTCGCCGAGTTAGAGCCTGAGCTGGTAGCGGCACTGGCCGAACACGGTGCGCGGTTCACCCACCACAGCTCGATTGCGCCCACTGGGACTATTTCGCTTTCCATGGGTAACAATGCCTCTAACGGCATTGAGCCGTCGTTCTCGCACCGCTACTTCCGTAACATTATCCAGTCGGGCAAGAAAACCAAAGAGCAGGTCGAAGTGCTGTCGTTTGAGCTGGCGGCCTACCGCCACTTTATCGCCGCTGATGCGGTGGAGAGCGATCTACCCGACTACTTTATTACTGCTGACTCGGTGTCGCCGGAGCAGCACGTGGCCGTGCAGGCAGCCGCTCAGCAGTGGATTGATTCGGCCATTTCTAAAACGGTGAACGTGCCTACCGATTTTCCGTTTGAAAAATTTCAGAACCTCTACCTGCAAGCCTACGAAAGCCGCTTGAAAGGCTGTACCACTTTCCGTTTTAACCCTGAAGCCTTCCAAGGTGTGCTGGTACGCGAAGACGACCTTAAAAACACCACCTATGTGTTCGAACTGGAAAATGGTGAAACCCTAGAGCTTACCGGCGATGAAACGGTGATTTACGACGGTGAAGAGCATAATGCCGCTAACCTGTTTGATGGCTTGAAAGAGGGCACCTACGGCAAATGGTAAGTGCGGGCAGCATCTTACTGACTAAACCACGCACACCTTTGCTAAGTGGAGAACGATATGGCTGTTGAAATTACTTCAAAAATAGTTGGTTATCGCATTAAGCAGCAGGAGCAGGCCGCGCCTGCCCCTGAGCTACCCGAAGAAGATCCGCTGACGGTTCGGATTCCCTCTCGCCCGGAAGGAACGCTGGAAGCCGTCTCTGAAAAGATTTCTTACGTAGGTGCTGAAGGGCGTAAAAAAGTCTACTTGCTGGTTTCCTTTATGCCCGTAGAGGGCGTGATGGGCGGTCGGCGAGTTGTGATTGAACGGCCCGTTGAGTTTTTCTTTCCCTCTGGCCAGCTCTCCAGCGAACACCAGTGGATCACGGCGACTATGCGCAGCCTGTCACTGGCCGCCCGTGGTGGCTACGTGACCCAGGCAGTTGCCGACCTTCGCAAGGTGGCCTGGGATAAAGGCTTGGTGCGCTGTGGAATGAACCGTTGGAACAAGCCGGTGTTTCACGACTCAGAAGTCGCGGCAATTGCCTGGTCGATTCAGCAAATTCTTTATCGCCGTGGCTTTCTTGATCAGGATGGCAACCAAGTGCCGGTAGAAACGCTGGTGGAGCGCTATGCGCACCGTATGCAGCACGGCCATGCCTGGCAGCCTGAAGAAGCAGAAGCCGCCTCGGTAGAGCAGGGCGCCGTAGAACCGATTGGCGGGTCAGGTGCATCGGTAAAAAAGCCTGAAGGCAGTGGCCCCCCCAGCGTAGGCAACTGCCCGGAGTGTCGCGGTGAGCTAATCATGATGGACGGTTGCCCCACCTGCTATGCAGGCTGCGGCTGGTCTAAGTGTGGTTAATAAAGGTGGGTGATTAAAAATAGGCAACTAACAAGCCGCGTGCCCTAGGCGCGCGGCTTTTTTATGCGGACTGCTCCAGCAGTGGCCTAACGCTATCGGTTAAGTAGCAGTCGTCAAACTCGCCTTCAGTGGCTAGGGCATCCAAGTCAGGGATTGTGACATGGTGACGGTCTCGGAAAACCAGCCCCTCTTCACTTAATGCACTAAAGGTACGGCTAACATGTACCGGGCTTAGCCCCAAAATATCAGCTAGCTGCTCCTGTGAAAGAGGGAGACGAAACTGCCCGCCAATATCACGGTTAGTTTGGCGCAGGCGAAGATACATTTCGTGGAGAAAGTGCGCCATTTTTTGCCTAGCAGTACGTCTGGCTATGTTGACGAGTCGTTCAGTCAGCAGAGCCTGTTGGCGGCTGCTGATGGCGAAAAGCACAGACGTCAAGGTGAGCGACTGGCGAAATATTTCAAGCATACGCCTATGGGGGAAGTGACACACCACGCCATCAGAAATCATGCGGACGCTATCTAACCGCTGTGAAAAAGCAAATTCACGCAGGCCAATAATATCGCCAGGCAGAAAGACCTCTAAAATCTGCCGGTCACCGTTCTCAAGATGGCGAAAAGAGTAGGCCCAGCCGCTTCTAATCGTGCAGAATTCGTCTGCTGACGCGCCCGCTTCCCACAGTAAGTCGCCAGCCTTGATAGTGGTCGGACTCTGCTCAAGGGAGTCTAACAACTGCTTCTCCTCTTCAGTCAGCGAGCAGTAGTGACTAAAGTGACGAATAATACAGCTTTTATCTTCGTCCACGGCTTACGTTCTCCTCAAGAGCTAACCATTGTAGTTAAGCTAGGTGCTACACAATATAAACATAACGTGCCAATGTTGCTCGCCCTTTTGGCTGGCTTAAACGTTGGCAGGGCAAGCGCTGGCGTGCCCTGTTTCATGGGGTTAGGCGGATTTAGCGGTACCTTTACCCCGGGCCAGTAGCGGGGCCAAGAAGCGCCCTGTGTGAGAAACTTTCTGCTTGGCGATTTGTTCGGGGGTGCCTTCGGCGATGATTTTTCCACCACCAGAGCCGCCTTCAGGCCCAAGGTCGATAATCCAGTCAGCGGTTTTAATGACGTCTAAATTGTGCTCAATCACCACAATGGTGTTGCCGTGATCGCGCAGCCGGTGGAGTACGGTCAGTAGTTGGCGAATATCTTCAAAGTGCAGGCCAGTGGTCGGCTCATCTAAAATATACAGCGTTTTGCCGGTATCGCGCTTAGCCAGTTCTCGGGCAAGTTTGACGCGCTGGGCTTCACCGCCGGATAGGGTGGTAGCGCTTTGCCCCAGGCGGATATAGGAAAGGCCTACATCCAGAAGGGTTTGTAAGCGGCGGGCAATAGCGGGTACTGGGCTGAAAAATGCTAAGGCGTCTTCCACCGTCATGTTTAGCACTTCATGGATGGTTTTGCCTTTGTAATGAATATCGAGCGTTTCGCGGTTGTAGCGCTTGCCCTTACACACGTCACAGGGCACGTAAATATCCGGCAGAAAGTGCATCTCTACCTTGATCATGCCTTCGCCCTGGCAAGCTTCGCAGCGCCCACCCTTCACGTTAAAGCTGAAACGGCCCGGCTTATAGCCCCGGGAACGCGCTTCTTGAGTGCCCGCAAACAGTTCCCGAATAGGGGTGAAAATCCCAGTGTACGTCGCGGGGTTAGAGCGTGGCGTACGGCCAATCGGGCTTTGATCAATATCGATCACTTTATCAAGTTGATCCAGGCCTTCAATTTTCTCATAAGGCGCAGCGGTCAGCGTGGTCGCGCGGTTTAATTCCCGGGCCGCAATCGGCATCAGCGTGCCGTTGATCAGGGTGGACTTACCCGAGCCGGAAACGCCCGTAATCGCGATAAACAGCCCCAGTGGCAGGCTTAAAGTGACGTCTTGCAAGTTGTTGCCCGTAGCACCGCGCAGCACCAGCTGCTTTTCCGGGTTGCCGGGAATCCGGTAGGGCGGTACTGCAATTGCCCGCGTGCCCGAAAGGTACTGGCCGGTGAGCGAGTTGGGGTTGTCCATCACGTCTTGGGGGGTGCCCTGGGCGACGATTTCACCGCCGTGAACACCGGCGCCAGGGCCAATATCCAGCACGTGGTCCGCGGCGCGAATGGCGTCTTCGTCGTGCTCCACAACGATCACCGTATTGCCTAAGTCGCGCAGCCGTTCCAGGGTTTTCAGCAGGCGGTCGTTATCACGCTGGTGAAGGCCGATGGAAGGCTCATCCAAAATGTACATCACGCCGACCAGCCCCGCGCCAATTTGGCTGGCCAAACGAATTCGCTGGGCTTCACCGCCGGAGAGCGTGTCGGCACTGCGTTCAAGGTTCAGATAATCAAGCCCCACGTTGACCAAAAATTCCAAACGGGCATGGATTTCACTGACGATTTTATCGGCAATTTCGCCTTTACGGCCCGGTAGGCTTAGGTCTGCAAAGTAGCGCCACGCCTCACCAATGGGCAGGCGCACAATATCGGCGATAGTGTGGTCATCGACATAAACGTGGCGGGACTCTTTGCGCAGCCGCGAACCGCTGCAGGTGGCACAGGGCTGC
Source organism: Halomonas sp. GFAJ-1 (assembly GCF_000236625.2). Classification (NCBI taxonomy): domain Bacteria; kingdom Pseudomonadati; phylum Pseudomonadota; class Gammaproteobacteria; order Oceanospirillales; family Halomonadaceae; genus Halomonas; species Halomonas sp. GFAJ-1. The sequence continues at coordinate 37,707 of NZ_AHBC01000023.1, read as the reverse complement.
ACGGCGATATACTTGGCTAGGTCGTCGCGCACCATGTTGGATTCGGTTTCTCGGTAGCGGCGCTGCATATTAGGCAGGACGCCCTCAAAAGCGTGTTCGCGGGTTACCTTGCGGCCACGGTCGCCTACATAGGTAAACGGAATTTGTTCGTCACCACTGCCGTTGAGGATAATCTCCTGCTCGTGGCGGGCAAGCTCGCTCCACGGCGTTTCCAACTCAAACCGGTAGTGATTGGCCAGCGCCTGTAATTGGGTAAAGTAGTAAATATTGCGCCGATCCCAGCCTTTAATAACGCCTTCGGCCAGCGAAAGTTCTGGATGGCTGATCAGCTTTTCAGGATCAAAATATTGCTGCACGCCTAGTCCGTCGCAGGTAGGGCAGGCGCCCGCAGGGTTGTTAAACGAGAACATACGCGGCTCAAGCTCAGAGAGCGAGTAGCCGCACACCGGGCAGGCAAAGCGCGATGAAAAGGCGAGATCTTCTTGCTCGCCATCCATAAAGTGAATCATTGCCGTGCCATCGGCGAGGTTGATGGCGGTTTCAAATGACTCGGCCAAACGCTGGGCGATGTCGTCGCGCACTTTAAAGCGGTCAACGACGACGCTGATATCATGCTTCTTGCGTTTATCCAGCGGTGCAATATCGTCTAATTCAAGCACTTGGCCGTCAATTTGCACGCGCACAAAGCCTTGGGCGCGAAGCTCGGCCAACAGCTGCAGGTGTTCCCCTTTACGGCCCTTCACCACCGGCGCCAATAGCATTAGTTTGGTGCCTTCGGCCAGGTTCATTACCTGGTCGACCATTTGCGAAATCGTTTGCGCTTCAAGGTCTTCGCCGTGTTCTGGGCAGCGCGGCGTACCGGCGCGGGCAAACATCAGGCGTAGGTAATCGTAAATCTCAGTAATAGTGCCAACGGTGGAGCGAGGATTGTGGGAGGTGGACTTCTGTTCAATGGAAATCGCAGGCGATAACCCTTCGATGTGGTCCACATCGGGCTTTTCCATCATCGAAAGAAATTGGCGCGCGTAGGTAGAGAGTGACTCCACATAGCGTCGCTGCCCTTCGGCGTAGAGCGTGTCAAACGCTAGCGATGATTTGCCTGAGCCTGAAAGCCCTGTAATAACAATCAGTTTATCGCGTGGCAGCTCCACATCGATCTGCTTGAGGTTGTGGGTGCGGGCACCCCTGACCAGAATGCTGTCCATCAACACCTCGAATCGCGTGGCAAAAGCGCAATTATACGTTTCCTGTACCCCTCCCGGCAAAACTGCCTGCAGCGAAACGGCGGCGCTGGGCGTTTCCAGCCTGGGTACAAAGCGCTAGAATGGGCGGTTATCTTAGGCCGTTCGGCCCATCCACCATACACAAGGGCATTATGCGCAAGGTTTCTGCACTGCTGATGGCCACTGAACGCCGTGCAATCAGCGGCTTGGCTGGCCTCTATGCGTCTCGTATGTTGGGGCTTTTCATGGTGTTGCCGGTATTGGCGCTGTATGCCGATACGCTTACAGGGTCGACACCGCTCTTAATAGGCGTGGCCTTGGGTATTTATGGATTAACCCAAGCGACGCTGCAAATACCGTTTGGTCTGCTCTCTGACCGTATTGGCCGTAAGCGTGTTATTGCCATGGGGTTAGTCATTTTTGCGCTAGGTAGCGTTGTAGCGGCGCTGGCGGACACCATTTGGGGGGTGATTTTTGGCCGTGCGCTGCAGGGCAGCGGGGCCATAGCGGCGGCGATTATGGCGCTTCTGGCTGACCAAACGCGGGAGCAGGTGCGCACTGTGGCGATGGCCACCATTGGTTTATCGATTGGCGTGTCGTTTGCGATCGCCATGGTAATAGGGCCGCTGCTAGCGTCTTGGGCAGGGTTATCGGCGGTATTTTGGTTTACGGCCCTACTGACCTTAGTGAGCTTGTTAGTGCTTTGGCGCTGGGTGCCTCCCGCGCCGCGGCGTCTACGTCACCGCGACGTAGGCATGGATCGTCAGCAGTTGAAAAGTGTCATTACCCGCCCTGATCTTTGGCGCTTAGATGTATCCATTTTTGCCCTGCATTTGGTGCTGATGGCCATTTTTGTGGCGATACCGTTTCGGCTACTCAGTGCTGGGGTGGCGGTTGAGTACCATGGTTTGGCCTATTTAGTGGTCATGGCGCTCTCTTTTGTGGCCATGGTGCCGCTGGTGATTGTGGCTGAGAAGCGCCAGCGGATGAAGCTGATGTGCCTGCTCGCCATCGGCGCTATTGTGGTTAGTCTGGCTAGCTTGGGGTTAACGCTCTCTCAGGGACACTGGCTGTTTGTATGGCTGTTTGTGTTTTTTACCGGCTTTAATTTGCTGGAAGCGACGCTGCCTTCGATGCTCAGTAAGCTAGCCCCTGCCGGTGCTAAAGGTACTGCGATGGGAGTGTACTCCACCAGCCAGTTTTTAGGAGCATTCTTGGGCGGCACGCTTGGCGGTGTGTTGGCGCATAACTGGGGCCTTAATGCGGTGTTTATCGGCTGCGCGTGCTTGGCACTGTTATGGTGGTTGGCCATGCTGCGTATGCCATCGCCGCCGCCGTTATCCAGCGAGGTCGTTGCGCTACACGACACGCAGCCCGACGCGTTAGACCTCTTAATGGAGCATCTGGCCGACGTCGTGGGGGTTGAAGATGTAATGGTGGTGCCTGAAGAGCGCCTGATGTACCTAAAAGTGAATCGACAGCAGCTTGATCGGGCGGCCTTAATAAAGCTGATTTCGCCGCCTAAGACTTAACCCTGCTAAGCTGCTCAAGTCGGGGCAGCCGGCAGTGACGCCGATGATACCGTCGTATCGTTGGTTGATTATTTTTATGACCGATTATTAAAGGAGCGAGCTATGGCGCGCGGAATTAACAAAGTCATTTTGATTGGTAACCTGGGGCAAGACCCAGAAGTACGTTTTACCCCGTCGGGCACCGCCGTGGCTAACTTGAACCTTGCGACCTCCGACACCTGGATGGACCGTCAGAGTGGTCAGCGACAAGAGCGTACCGAGTGGCACCGCATTGTGCTGTTCAATAAAACTGCCGAGATTGCCCAGCAGTATTTGAAAAAAGGCGCCAAGGTCTACATTGAAGGCCGCCTGCAAACCCGTAAGTGGCAAGACCAGAATGGTCAGGACCGTTACAGCACTGAAATTGTTGCCAATGACATGCAGATGCTTGATGGCCGCAGTGGCGACTTCCAAGGCGGCGGTGCGCCACAGGGTAATTACTCTCAAGGGAATAATCCCCAGAATAATTATGCTCAGAATAACTATGCCCAGAATAACGCCGCACAGGGTGGGCAGCCCCAAAACGCCCCGGCTCAACATGCCCCTGCGCAAAACAGCTATGGGCAAGGCAACCCAGGTCAGACGCCGCCTGCTCAAAACGCGCCTCAGCAGCCGGGTGGTTACCCACAGCAGGGCGGCGCCCAGCGTAGCCCGCAGCCTGCTCCGCAGCAAAATCAGCCTGCCCCCGCCAACCAGAACAGCAACTACGGCGCGCCTGATCCAGGTAACTTCGACGATTTTGACGACGAAATCCCGTTTTAAGCTGGTAAGTTACTAGCACGTTCTTGGGTTGAGGGAGAGGGTCTGCCGTGAAGCTGCTGATATTAGATGCCGGGCACTGCCTAAGCTTGGCACTGGCCCGCGAGGCGAGCCGCCGCACCGACGCGGAGCTTGTTATCGAACAAGGCACGACGGTAACGGCGGCGCAATTACAGGCAATTGCGCCTGATGCGGTCATCATACCGCCGCTGGCGCATCCACTAAGCATGACGCCAGCAGCGGTCAAGGCTCATGCAGATGCAGTGGATACCTGCCTGGAGGCCTGCCAAACCCAGGAGGCTGCGCTGGTATGGTGCGTTTCCGACCAACTTTACGAAGATGGTTTTGATGTGCCGATTGATGAGCACGTCGTACCCGCCCCGCGGGATGAGTGCTTACGGCGTCTAGTAGAAACCGGCGACCGTATTCGGGCGCAGTATCAACGACATTTGATTGTGCGGCTAGGGCCGTTGTTCGCCCTTGAAGGTAGTCGTGCGTGGTTAAGCGAAATTATCGACAGCCTGATTACGGGGCAAAATGTGCGCGCGGCTGAGGATGTTGTCTTTTGCCCCACCTCAGCGGATGCAGTGGCCATGGCCTTAATGGGTATGTTACAGCAGCAGGTCTGTGGCGCCGATGCCTGGGGAGCCTACCATTTGGCAGGCACGGAGCCGGTGAGCGCCTTCACATTTACGTCCATGGTGCGAACGCAGTTAGCTACTCACTTAGAGGGGCGTGGCGAGTCGATCATCCTTGGCGATGTGCAGGCGTTAAACCACCATCATGATGCCAAACTGCGTCGAGTTTTAAACTGTCGTCGCGTATTGGATGTGTTTGGTGTGCATCAAAAGCCGTGGCGCCTTGAAGTAGGTCGCATGTTGGATGCGTGGTGTTTGACACGTGAACAGCAGAGTGATGCTGAAACAGGAGAGACGGCTTGATCAATGTGGTTCGCAGCCTATTGTTTTACTTGGGTTACTTCTCCGCCATGCTGGTGATTGGCGTGCTTTTTTTGCCCATAGCACCGTTCCTACCGCTCGCTGCCCGCTATCGCTTGCTTAACCTTTATAACTACTTTTTGATGGTGTGGTTTAAGATCGCCTGCGGTGTGCGCTACGACATCCAGGGCCGTGAGCATATTCCCGAGGGGCCCTGCGTTATTCAGGCCAATCACCAGTGTGAGTGGGAAACGGTATTTTTGCAGGTGATGAAGCCGCCGGTGTGCACGGTGCTTAAGCAGGAACTATTGAAAATACCCGTGTTTGGTTGGGGGTTAAGGTTGCTGCGGCCCATTAGTTTAGACCGATCAAAGCCCGCTAGAGCCATGAAACAGGTGCTGACCCAAGGCGTAGCGCGTTTAGGAACTGGACTTTCGGTGCTGATTTTTCCGGAAGGCACGCGCGTTGATCCTGGTATCCGCAGGCGCTATAACAAAAGCGGTAGCGTAGTGGCGTGTCGCGCGGGAGTGCCGGTGTTGCCGGTGGCGCATAACGCCGGCGAACGTTGGCCGGGGCGTAACTGGGTGAAGCAACCAGGGGTGCTGCGGGTGCGAATTGGTAAACCGATTGAAACGGCAGGGCGCACCCCCGACGAGGTGCTGGTGGACGTAGAGGCGTGGATTGAAGGGCAGCTGCAGGAGATTTCTGATGTGCCAAGGCCCACTTCCCGTTAGCTTAGCTCACCTCGCTGCTTTTCATCATCTAGTGGGTAAAAACAGTAACGGCGCCTCATGGCGCCGTTACTGTTTTGTTTATGCGTCGACCGACGCATCTTGCTTTGCTTATATCAATCGTTAAAGCGCTGGAAAACCAAGCAAGCGTTGGTGCCGCCAAAACCGAAGCTGTTGGAAAGCACGCGCTCAATGGTTACGTCATCACGACGCTGGGTTACGATATCAAAGCCGTCAGCCTGTTCATCTAGGTGCTCAATATTGGCAGAGGCGGCAACAAAGCTATGCTGCATCATCAGTAGCGAGTAAATCGCTTCCTGAACGCCCGTAGCCCCTAACGAGTGCCCAGTGAGTGATTTTGTTGAGCTCATGGCGGGGGTTGAATTGCCAAACACCTCGCGGATTGCTTTGAGCTCGGCTACATCGCCAACGGGCGTTGAGGTGCCGTGGGTATTGATGTAATCAATATCACCCGATACGGTTGCCATCGCCTGGCGCATACAGCGCATAGCACCTTCGCCAGACGGTGCTACCATGTCGTGTCCGTCGGACGTCGCGCCATAGCCCACCAGCTCGCCGTAAATTTTGGCGCCACGCGCTTTGGCGTGCTCTAACTCCTCAAGCACCAGCATGCCGCCGCCGCCTGCAATGACGAAGCCATCGCGAGCCTGGTCATAAGGGCGCGAGGCCTTCTCCGGAGTATCGTTGTATTGGGTGGAAAGAGCACCCATAGCGTCGAATAAGCAGGAGAGTGTCCAGTGCTCTTCTTCGCCACCACCTGCAAACACCACGTCCTGCTTGCCCAGCTGGATTTGTTCCATGGCGCTGCCGATACAGTGGGCAGAGGTCGCACAGGCGGAAGAGATTGAGTAGTTAACGCCCTTAATTTTAAACGGCGTTGCCAAGCAAGCGGATACCGTGCTGCCCATGGTGCGGGTAACGCGGTAAGGCCCTACGCGGCGTAGGCCTTTTTCGCGCATAACATCAGCAGCTTCCACTTGGTTGGCGCTAGAAGCACCGCCAGACCCGGCAATAAGCCCGGTACGCTCGTTGGAGACCTGCTCTTCTGTTAGCCCTGCATCTTCAATGGCCTGGGCCATGGAAACATACGCATAAGCTGCTGCATCGCCCATAAAGCGGCGCAGTTTGCGGTCAATAAGAGTATCAAGGTCGATGTCAACGCTACCCGCTACATGGCTACGAAAGCCGCGTTCGGCGTACTCTTCCTTAAAACGAATACCGCTGCGCCCGCTTTTGAGCGCGTCTAAGACCTGTTGCTGGTCGTTGCCTAAACACGACACGATGCCAAGGCCGGTGACTACCACTCGTCGCATGGGAGCCTCCTGTTAGAAATTCGCAGTGGAGGTGAATAGGCCAACGCGCAGGTCATTAGCCTGGTAAATATCGCGTCCGTCGACGGACACGGTGCCGTCGGCGATGCCTAAAATAAGCCGACGGGTAATAATGCGCTTCACATTAATGTGATACGTCACTTTTTTCGCGTCGGGTAGAATTTGGCCGCTGAATTTGACATCGCCGCAGCCAAGCGCGCGGCCACGGCCGGGGTGGCCAAGCCAGCCCAGATAGAAGCCTACGAGCTGCCACATGGCGTCCAAACCCAAACAGCCAGGCATCACAGGATCGCCTGGAAAGTGGCAGTCAAAGAACCACAGGTCAGGCGTGATATCCAGCTCTGCAATCAGCTCTCCCTTGCCATGCTCACCGCCTTCTTTATGGATGTGCGAGATGCGATCAAGCATCAACATGTTAGGAGCCGGAAGCTGTGCATTTCCGGGGCCAAAGAGCTCGCCCCGCGAGCAGGCCAGCAGTTCTTCGCGATCAAAGGAATGTTGCTTGGTCACTGAATCGTTCCGAGTATCAAAATGGTTGTTAAGCCTAGTCTACTTCTCGAAACCGCTGAATGCACGCCGTAGGCAACTTATCGTGTATTTCTACAGCTTTTTGTTTAGCGGCCGATAACCAATAACAAGATGTTTTATTCCATAATTATCGAATTTGCACAATAAACGTCCTGTTGACGTAATATACAACACGCACGTTTTACTGAGCGACAAGGTGAGCGTGCCTGCTACTCATCTCCTATTTTGATCATTTATTAGGAAGCGATTAATTTTCATGTGGCTGCCTGTTTCTCTTAATCGACCGCTGATGTGGATAGCGCTGGTGGCTCTGCCTGCCTGTGTGTGGATCCCTGATGCTGCGCTGCGTATCGTCGCAGCATGCTTAGTGGCGTTGGGCTTATGGGATGCTTGGCGCCAAGTGCGTCAGCAGCGTTTGCGCCTGCGCCTAGCTCAAGATGCCATGGGGTTGGCAAGCGATGCGATGGTGATTAGCGATGCGGAGAATCGCGTTATTGCCGTCAACCCTGCGTTTACCGACATTACTGGCTACGAAAGCCAGGAAATGATTGGCCGTAAGCTCGAAACCTTAGCCGCACCACGTCACGACAAAGCCTTTTATCAAGCCTTTTGGAGTACTTTAAAGGCCACTGGCCGCTGGGAGGGCGAAATGTGGAATCGCCGTAAGCACGGCGATGAGTATCCAGAGTGGTTGAAAGTTAGAGCGGTTACCGATAAGCGCGGTAATGTCACTCATTTTATTAACCTATTTACCGATATTTCCGCACAAAAAGCCCGCGAGCATGACCTGCGGCGTATTGGCTATGAAGACCCGCTTACTGGGTTGCCAAACCGACGCCGTTTGCATGAATTAATGTCATCGCGGCTGCGTGGCTTACGTGCAGGAGAGAGCCTAGATATGGTGCTTCTCGATATCGATGGGCTTAAATCAATCAATGACAGTCTGGGAGTTGATCAGGGCGACCGTTTGCTAGCACGTTTTGGCCAACGGCTAGCAAGCTATATGGCGGGAAGCGTGGTGGGCAGGTTAGGGGGCGATGAGTTTATGGTGATCCGCACTACCACGTTTGACGATCACGATAAGTGGGTAGCCAACCTGCGTGACCACATGTGCCGCCCGTTTGAAATTAACGGACAGTCGCTGCGCTTAGGGCTTACATTTGGTACCTGTCGAGCGCCCGAAGATGGCCGCGACTCCGCCGTGCTGTTTCAGCGTTTAGAGTCCGCGCTGTATAGCGCCAAGCGGCTAGGCCGCAATAATAGCCAGCGGTTTCGCCCTGCGCTGGATAAACAGGATAACCCTCAGCTTGCCCTAGTAAGCGACTTGCGGGCGGCACTGGTATCAGGCGATCAGTTAGAGCTGCATTATCAGACCCAGCACCACCCTGGCAATGGCGAGTTAATTGGCATGGAAGCGCTGCTGCGCTGGCGGCACCCTAAAGATGGGATGATATCGCCAGGGGAGTTTATTCCCCTCGCTGAGCGTCACGGTTTAATGGCTGAACTTGGTAGCTGGGTGATCGAAAAAGCCTGTGCTCAACAGGCGCACTGGCAACATAGTGGCATGCCAAAAATTACCGTATGGATCAATATTTCGGCGCTCCAGCTCTTTCAAGGTGATTTGGAAACCCAGCTGGCCACTTGTTTAGAGCGCTACCGGCTTCAGCCGGCGCAAATTGGCCTGGAACTGACCGAATCGGTACTGCTGGACGAACGGGCGGGTGATATGGGGCCACGGTTACAAACCTTGCGCGGGTTGGGTTATGCCATTGCGATTGATGATTTTGGCACTGGCTACTCATCGCTTGGCTACCTAAAGCGCTTGCCGGTGGATAAAATTAAGCTGGATCGGGCGTTTATTCGCGAATTACCCAACGACCAGGCCGATGCAGCCATCGTCACGGCGGTACTTGCCATGGCTGAGGGGATGGGTCTTGAGGTGGTAGCTGAAGGCGTTGAAACTAAAGAGCAGTGCGAGTTTTTAGTTGATGCTGGCTGTACTCAGGTGCAAGGTTTCTATTTTGCACGGCCGCTACCCGCTTACGAGTTAGAGCAGCGTTGGGCGCCACTGCCACTCGCCGTCGGCGTTAACTGAAAAAAGCCCCATCTGAGCTAATTGCTAAAAAACTAAGCGCTAGAAAAGTCAGGTGGGCGGCGGATTGCGTAGCGGCTAATCCCAAAGCATAGAGCCGCCCAGATAACCGCCTGGGCAGGCAGTAGCCAGGGGGCTAGCCCCACGTCGGCAATCGCAGCGCCCCCTAGGTAAGAGAGCGGCCCGCTGATGGCGCCGCAGGCAGCGGCAATCAGCGGGTAGCGCCAGAGCCAGGCAAGGGAGTGAAACACCAGCGTTGCAAACAGCGGCCAGAGCATCCACAGCCACAGCGGCAGTAAGCCTGCTACTAGTGCATGTCCGCTAAAATCAAACCCTCCCGCTAAGTGCAAGCCACCATCAATAGCTAGCCCTAACAAGGCAAGAGTGCCAATAAAACGCCATTCGCTGGGTTTGGCGCAGCGCCAGAAATGCCAGCCTAATAATCCAGCGCCAGCGAAGGCTGCCACCCAAGATCCCCCTACCACGCATAACAGCCAGCCAGCCTCAAAGCGCAGTGCGTTGAACAGTAGGTCGCGCCAGCGCTGTGTGGCCACTTACAGCGCACCCATAAGCGGTACTGGCTTGGCGGCAGGCTTGGCTAACAATAGGTGACAGGTGCCAATGGAGCGCTCGATAAAGCCTCCCTCGCAGTAGCATAGGTAGTAGCGCCACATGCGGATGAAGCGCTCGTCGTAGCCCTGCTGCCGCACCTGTTCAAGGCTGGCCTCAAAGCGATGTCGCCACTCGCGCAGCGTGCGGGCATAGTGCTGACCAATTTCGTCTAATGCGACCACGTTAAGTGAGGTTTTGCGCGTTACGCTGGCGAGCATCGCGTGGTGCGAAGGTAGAAAGCCGCCGGGGAAAATGTAGCGTTTGATAAAGTCCATTTCCCGCTTGGCTTCTTCAAAGCGTTGATCACGAATCGTGATCGCCTGCAGCATGGCTTGACCATCGTCGGTCAGCAGGCTGTCGACTTTTTCCAGGTAGGTGTTGAGGTATTGGTGGCCGACGGCTTCGATCATTTCCACCGAGATCAGCCGGTCATAGCGCCCCTTTAAGGCTCGGTAATCCTGTTTGAGTAGCGTGATTTGCGCTTCTAACCCCTCTTCTTTAATGCGTTGGGCAGTGTGGGCATACTGCTCGTCAGAAATCGTTGTGGTGGTGACCCGACAACCGCGGGTTTTCGCCGCGTGGATGGCAAGCCCGCCCCAGCCAGTGCCAATTTCTAACAGGTGATGCTCGGGCTGAACATCAAGCTTTTCCAGCATGATATCGAGCTTATAGGTGGAGGCTTCTTCCAGGCTGGCTTCCGGATAAGGGAACACGGCGCTGGAGTACATCCAGTGGCGCTGGTCTAAGAATGTGGCGAACAGGTCGTTGCCAATGTCGTAGTGCGCCGAAATATTGCGCTTAGATCCCGTAACGCTATTGCGCTGGAAACGGTAGGCGAACCCTAACAGCCAGCGTGCTATGCGAGCGCTGCCGTTTTCCATTTTACCGTTCACTTGTTCCAAGTTAGCGGCAAATAGGCGTACCAGAGCGACGAGATCATCGGCATCCCAGTCGCCATCCATGTAGGATTCCGCAGCGCCTACCGTGCCGCCAAAGGCGAGGCGCTTCCAGGCGCGGGAGTGACGAATAACCACGGTGACCTGCAGCGGCCCTTCCTGCCCGAGATGGTGGCACTGTTCGCCCTCAATCAGCGTAATCCGACCGCCCCGAAAGGCGTTCAGCTGGGCCATTAAGCGAGGCTTAAGCCAGCGAGTAAAGCGGTCCTGACGAGCCGTTTTGCTAGTCGGGGGCGTGGTACGCAGGGTCGTCATTTTGAAGTCTCCTTGCGCTTGGGGTGGTTATAAACGGGGATGCGCTTAAGCCACAGGCGTAGCGCTTCAAAATGGATTCCCGCGACTGTTTTTATACTCATGAAGGGCTGCCGTGCCAGCGTTGCGAGTAGTACCCGACGGGTGGCGGGTGCCGCGTCTAACATCAACGTGGCGTCAAAGTGACGTGCTCCGTCTTGCCAGTTTTCCATGTGCAGGTAGAGCTTTTCGCCGGGGCGGTTAAACTTCCAGCGGTAGTCCATTTCCATCGGGTTAAACGGTGATACGTGCATCGCTTTTTGAAAGTGTGCCTGGTGGCTATGCCGTGAAGGCTCGACGCTGCAGGCGTAGCACGTGCGCTCACGCCAGGGCATGTTGGTGACCTCCCCAAGCACCGCCGCTAATCTGCCCGCGTGGTCGTAGGCGTAGTAAACCGAAATAGGATTGAATACGCTGCCTAACGTGCGCAGCTGGGTAAGCACAAAAATTCGACCGTCCGGCGCGCTGCCCAGTTGGCGGGTTAGCTCTTCGCGAACAGCGGTTCGCAAAGGACGGTCGGTGGGGGCTAGATAATCCTCACGACGAAAACGCGCCAGGGCTGGGCCGCGAGCGCTAAAGCCGGGTACCTTGTCGAACAGCGTTGGCAGCTCTTCGAGGTCAAGCCACGCCATCCATACGTGATAGTTAAAGGCGTGGTGTTGGGGCGTAAAGCGCCGGTGGCGCAGCGTGCCGCGATAAATGCGCGAGCGGGGCGCAGTAATCATCCCAGCCCCTCCCCAACGCTGTTGTTGGGCATTAGCTCCTGGGCAGGAAGCGCGCTGGGGCTTTCCAGCGGTGTGGCGGCTTCATCACAGCCTAGCGCTTGGGCAACCCTAAGTGCGCTCCATACGCCATCTTCGTGAAAGCCATTGCGCCAGTAAGCACCGCAGAAGTGGGTTCGCCTGGCGGGCGAGGAGATGTCTGAGTGGCGCTGCTGGGCTGCTTGACCTGCCAAGGTGAACTGAGGGTGGGCATAGGTATAACGCCCCAATACTTTGCCGGAGTCGATACTCGCAGAATCATTAAGCGTAACGCAGAACGTCGTGTCACTCTCCAGGCGTTGCAGGATATTCATGTTGTAGGTAACTGAAACACGCTCTTCAGCCCCGCGGCCATCCAGCCGATAGTTCCAGCTGGCCCATGCCCGCTGCCGACGGGGGAGCAGTGCCGTGTCGGTGTGCAGTACCACTTCATTATCCTGGTAGGGCATGGCGCCGAGAATGTCGCGCTCTGCGGGCGTCGGGTCGCCCAGCATGGCCAGCGCTTGGTCGGCGTGGCAGGCCAGCACCACTTGGTCAAAGTGCTGGGTACCTTGAGCGGTGGTAATCATAACGCCCGTATCGGAACGGATAATACGCGTTACCGGGGTGTTTAGGTGAATACGCGAGGCATAGGGGGCCGTGAGGTTCGGTATATAGCGCTTAGAGCCGCCGACCAAGGTGTACCACTGTGGGCGATGGTTGACCGACAATAGTCCGTGATTGCGGAAAAAGCGTACAAAAAAGGCCAGCGGGAACGCGCGCAGGTCACCAATGCTTGCCGACCAAATCGCGGCACCCATAGGGAGCAGGTAACGTCGCTGAAAGGCGTAACCGTAGCCGTTTTTATCCAGGTACTCGCCTAGCGTCATTTCGCTAGGCAGGCGCTGGCTCTCTAAATCAGCGGTGGCCTGTTTGTTAAAGCGTAAAATATCCCTGAGCAGGCGATAAAACGCCGGGCGCAGCAGGTTACGGCGCTGGGCAAACAGCGAGCCCAGCGTGTGACCGTTGTACTCAAAGTCGACATCAGTCTCATGCACTGAGAAACTCATCTCGGTGGCCTGGCTTGGCACGCCGAGCGTTTCCAGCAGGCGCTGAAAGTGAGGGTAGGTCCAGTCGTTAAAGACGATAAAGCCGGTGTCGATGGCGTAAGGCTTGCCGTCGACTTCAACGTCCATAGTGGCCGTATGGCCGCCTAAACGACTATCGGCTTCAAACAGGGTTACTTCGTGTTGGGCGGATAAATACCAGCCTGCCGCCATACCGCTGATGCCGCTGCCAATAATGGCGATGCGCTGGGATGCTGTGCCGCTCATTGCTGTTCCTCTTGGCGGCGCGTCATGCGAAGGCCGATATAGCGCCGTATTGCGGGGGGTAAAATGCCCAAAAATTTGACGATGTAGGTAAAGCGCCGGGGAAAATGAATATCCAGCCGCCCCTTAACAAGGCCTGCAATGATCGCATCGGCCGCTTCATCGGCGGAGACTTGCATGGGCATCGGAAAGTCGTTGCGATCGGTAAGCGGCGTTTTAACGAAACCTGGATGTATCAAGCTGACATCAATGCCTTCTTGGTCGAGATCCAAGCGCAAAGATTCTAAAAAATAACTAACCGCCGCTTTAGAGGCGCCGTACGCCTCTGCTCGGGGCAGCGGTAAATACGCTGACGCGCTTGAGGTGGCGGCTAGCCGTGCAGGCTTGCCCTCTTTCCGCGCTGCCCGTAATAGCGGCAGTGCAGCTTCCACGCCATATAGCGTGCCAAACACATTTGGCGCGAACACACGCTCTACGAGCGCCATATCAAAATGCTGCGCATTGAGATATTCACAGGTGCCGGCGTTAAATAGTGCGATATCCAGTGCACCTAGCCATTGTCGAATCTGTTCGCCAGCGTCAAGGACAGCCTGCCGATCACTTATATCAAGCGGTAGCGAGTAAGCATTGCTATGGCCGTCACATAGCGCATTAAGCGCTTCTTGATTACGCGCGCTGAGAACGACCTGGTGACCCTGAGCGATGAGCTTTTTGGCCAATGCCTCGCCGATGCCGGAGGTGGCGCCGGTCAGCCAGATACGCTGGGGCGTTTTCCATGTGCTCATCGTGCCTCTCCTGGTGCTCCCTGCTGGCACGAAAAGTGTGTGCTTAAGCAAAAGGGATGTTAATTAAGGCGATGTTTCAGCCAGCGTATGACCTGTCCCATGAGTGGCAAGTGCTCATAGAGCATTGCCCCGGCGTCAAAGTAGTCGCGGTGCTGGGTGACTCGCCCGTCATCAGCAAACGTTAAGGCGCTACACCCCGCTACACGAACCGGTTTGCCACGGGCTAAACGTGGGTGCACGAACTCCATGGTCCACGTTACAAACGCCTGCTTACCCTGTTGTTGCTGCGTGTGATAAGTAAATTGGCAGCGCTCGACGTTCTCGTACATCGTGGCGAAGTAGCGCGATAGCGCCTCACGCCCCTGAATGTGATGCAGCGGATCGTTGAAGACAACTTCCTCAGTATATACCTCGTATAGCTTTTCTGTACACGTTTTGTCTAGTTTGTTAAAAAAGGCACAGAAACGTGCCACGGCTTGCTCGTTAGGCATGGGGTTCTCCTTTCCTGTGGCACAGAGGTTCAGCCGCTATTTAGAGAGCGCTTTAAAAGCGTCCAGCGCACGCTGACGGGCGGCTTTGTGGTCAACGATAGGCGCTGGGTAGTCCAGCTGAGTAAGCATATCGCGTGGTGGAGCGTGGCGCGCTTTCGCTGGCAAGCTTTCCAGCGCTGGTAGCCAGTGGGCGATAAACTCCCCCTCTGCGTCAAAGCGGGTTGACTGTGTAGTGGGGTTAAAAATGCGGAAATAAGGCGCTGCATCGGTACCAGTAGAGGCCGCCCACTGCCAGCCGCCGTTATTGGCGCAGAACTCACCATCGACTAAATGGCGCATAAAAAATGCTTCACCACGGCGCCAGTCGATCAGCAAATGCTTGCTCAAGAACATTGCGGTGACCATCCTTAGCCGATTATGCATCCAGCCGGTTGCCACTAGCTGGCGCATAGCGGCATCTACCAGCGGGTAGCCGGTACGCCCTTCGCACCACGCCTTAAAGTCCTCGTCGTCATCACGCCACTGTAGCTGCTGGGTATGCGCTTGGAACGGCTGATAGCGGCACACTTGAGGAAACCCCACCGCCACGTGCTGATAGAACTCCCGCCAAATAAGTTCACTCACCCAGGTGGTTAGGCCCGCATCGCCATCGGCTAAATGGCCGCCGTTTTCGCTCATTACCGCTTGTAAGCATTGACGATAGGAGAGCATTCCCAGCGCTAGGTAGGGTGAAAGCTCGCTGGTGCCGTGTACCTTGGGCAGGTCGCGCTGGGCCTTATAGTGACGGCCACGAAAACGTAAAAAGCGCTCTAGGTTATCGCTGGCGGCGCTTTCGCCAGCTGGCCACAAGCGCGCATCCACTGGTTCGTCATCAAGCGTTGGTCGCTCGGGTAGCGGGTCGCTTTCGATGGCTAATGGCGTCTGCACGTTAGGGGTGTCGCGGAGCGCTAGCTGCTCGGCGGTAATCTGCTTGTGCCAAGCTTTGGAAAATGGGGTGAAAACGCCGTAATAATCGCCTTTGCCGGTTAATAGGCTGCCGGGGGCGAAGGCAATCCCGTCGTGGTGCGCTTGAACGTTAATTCCGTGCTGCTTGAAGGCCTCTCTAACGGCCCGATCGCGATGCTGCTCGTTCAACGGGTACTCAATGTTGAAGTGGAGCTGCTCTACGTTATGCTCGCGAGCAATATCCAGCAATACCTGTGGTGCCTCTTCGTACGCGTCAATATCGCGGTGCAGTAAGGGAATATTAAGCCCGTTAAGCGACTCTTTGATAGCCGCCACGCCGCGCGCCCAGAAGTCGATTTTATTAGCGCCATGGCCGTGGGATTGCCACTGCTTAACGCTGCGCAAAAAAATGGCGACAACCGGCCCCTTGGCCGCGGCAGCCGCGAGCGCTGAGTTGTCGTGAATACGCAGATCGCTGCGCAACCATACTAGCTGTACGTTCATAGCGGCTCCTGCAAAGGGCTCAAAATTGCGCTAAAAAATTGGCCGCTGCCCTATCGGGTAAGCGGCCATATTATTAATGCGACGTTACAAATACTTCAGCGACTTAACACCGCCACTTAAAGAATGCCAGATTCACGCAGCAGCGGGCGCAGCCGTGCGATCGCTTGGGGTAGATCATCCCCTAGCATGTGAACAGGGCCGTCGTTTAATTCACCCTCCCTTAACCTCGCTACTTCACCGCATACGCCAATGGGCACATTCAATGATTGAGCCGCCTGTGGCAGCGCCTGGCGAATATAGTCATCGCTTTCCCGCTGGCCGCTGGAGAGCAGCACCACGGAGGAGTGAAGCCGAGCCACCGCTTGGGGAAGGTCGGCCAGCGCCAGAGAGTGATCGAGCAGCTGTACGCGGTAGCCCTGTTCGCTGGCCATCAGCGCGCACATTAATACCCACAGCGGGCCTGGATCGTCAGGCATAGCACTGAGCAGAATCAGCGGCCCGCGAGTAGCCTGGTTGGCATAGTGGAGCCGAATACCGACCTGGCTGCGTAAAAAGGCTTCAAAGGTGCGGCGCACAAGATCATCGGGTTGTGATGCCCATTTTGCTTCCAAGGACAGAATAACCGGCTGCCATAGCTCATTAATGGCCACGCTAAGCGGGTAGAGTGCCAAGCTTTGGTAATACAGCGCTTCTAGCTTGGGCAAGTCAACCGCTTCAATGACTGACTGGAGCTGTTGACGCTGGCTGGTCCAGTCGCCTGCTGCTGGGGCGGGCGTTTCCACCGCTTCCGGCTGGTCAAGCAAATCCACGACCTGGCTGACGGGTACCCCACGGTTGAGCCACTGCAGAATGCGCTCGATACGGGTTATATCGTCTTGGGCATAAAGCCGATGGCCTTTGGGGGTGCGTTGCGGTCGAATTAAACCATAGCGTCGCTCCCAGGCACGAAGGGTGACCGAGTTCACACCCGTTAAACGGGAAACTTCCCGTATCGGATAGAGAGGGGTATCGGGTGGGTGGGTCGCCTTGTTGCTCATGGGCGCCATTGCCTCTTGGTTGCCTGCAGCCGGTGCCGCAGGGGTCTGTCTATAATTGCCGTAACAAGGTCATAACGCGGATAGAGCGTCTTGTCACAAAATCGGATAGCGAGTAATCGATTAAATAGTTGCACGCTATTATAGGCCCCTTTGTACAACTTGTAGCTAGTAGGTACAACCTTTGCTGTGCTTACTGATGAGTATGCTGGCCTTGCACTATTGAACCGACCGGGCTAATAGTGCGTGGGCTAACTCAAAACCAGAAAGCCAAGCACCCTCTACACGGCTGCCGCGAAAGCTGTCGCCGCAGAGCGCTAAGCCCTGCTCGCTGTATAGGTATGATTGCTGGCCAGCCTCTGCGGGCTGGGCATACCGCCAGCGGTGGGCGCCTAAGTCAATCAGTTCAGGCAACGCCGTGCCATTTGGAAAGAGCGCCGTAAAAGCCGAGAGCAGTTGCTGGGCCGCGACATCACTTGCCAATTCAATATTTGTATCGCTCCACGCCACTTGCGCCAGCAGGCTTATGCTCTCTGGCTGCTGTTCACGGCCAGGTTTGCTGCTATTGCGTGTCGCCAAGCGCAGCGCTTCATGGCCTGTCTCTACGGTGTGCCAATTAGGTACGACACCTTCAATAGGCGGGAGGGGAGAGGCGAAAATGGCCCAGCCTGCCCAGCAGCCGCGCTGTGGTTTGTCTTTGCAGGCCGCTGCCAGGGCGTCGTCCCAGTCGGCGACGAGCGCATAAGCCTGGGGCGGTGGTGCGCTGATGATCACTGCCGCGAACGGGCCGTAGGTGGCGCCGTGCTGATCGATGAGCTGCCAGCCGTCCGATGTTTTTTCAAAGGCTGCAATTGGGGTTTCAAAGGCCAGCGTGGTGTTGGGCAGTGAAGAGAGTGCTTCCGCCATATGGCGGGTAATGGCACTCATCCGAGGAGCCCCGGCGTAGCGCAGCTGATCATCGTTATGCGTTTGCCAACCGCTTGAGCTAGCCTGATAACGGTTGGCAGGCCAAAGCGCTGCGCAGCCAGCAAGCTGCCACTCTTTTACCGCTTGCGCAAAACGCGGGTCACGAACGGTAAAAGCTTGGGCACCCAAATCGAGCGTTGCCTGAGGCCGTCGCTTGCTAGACATACGGCCGCCGGGGCCGCGCGCCTTATCAAATAGTGAGACGCTAAGGCCCTTTTTTGCCAGTTCATGGGCGCAGACAAGTCCCGATACGCCTGCGCCAATAACGGCCACAGCGCAAGGCGCCGAAAGAGTAAGAAGCGACGGTGATGCAGCCATAAAACCTCGCAGCGCTAAAAATGAATAAAGCGATAAAGAGTAAGAAGCTAACGCCTGCTGAACGCTGAAAATCTTTTAAGTATTTGATTGTAGCACTTGTGTATAAATATCGTACAATAAGTTTGTGCGCTTAACCAGTGTTACGCCAGGCGGCGCCTACTTCCTTTCATCCACAGGAGCGACACGATGCGGGTACTAATAACTGGAGGCAGCGGCTTTGTTGGTCAACGACTATCCGAGCAGCTTGTAGCGGTAGGCCACGACGTTCAAGTGGTATCCCGCGCGCCTCATAACGTGCGGGACCGGCTGCCGGCGACCTGCGATATCCGCGATAGCGCTCAGGCGTTTGTGGATACGCCACCGGATGCGCTGGTCAACCTAGCGGGTGAGTCGATTGCTGCCAAACGTTGGAGCGACAGTCAAAAAAACGAGTTGATTCGTTCGCGGGTGGAGAGTACAGCGCAATTGGTGATGCTCTGCGAGCAGTTGCAAGCCAACGGCCAGCCACTGCCCAAGGTGATGGTGAGCGGCTCGGCGATGGGCTATTACGGTGACCAGGGTAGTAAGGTGGTGGATGAAGCAACGCCGCCAAATGACGAGTTTGCCCATCGGCTTTGCGAGCAGTGGGAAGCGGCGGCGAAGCCCGTGGAGGCGCTTGGCGTTCGCTTAGCGCTACTGCGCATTGGCCTGGTGCTGGATGCTGGCGGCGGCACGCTTCAGAAAATGGTGCCCCCGTTTAAGCTGGGGTTGGGGGGCCGCTTTGGTGATGGCAAGCAGTTTATGCCGTGGATTCACCGCGATGACTTGGTCGCGGCGATTATCTTCCTGCTGAATGAGTCGGCGCTCTCTGGGGCCTTCAACGGTAGCGCACCGCACCCGGTGACGAATGCGGCGTTTACCCAAACGCTGGCTAAGCAGCTGCATCGCCCCGCCATTTTTCCGGTGCCTGCCTTTGTGCTTAAAGCAGGTTTTGGTGAGATGTCGCAGCTGCTGCTCACCGGTGCAGATATGCGTCCCTCGCGCCTTGTCGAGGCCGGTTTTACCTTCCAGTATCCGACTCTCGACAAAGCGTTAGCCGCCATCTTCTAATCGCAGGCTGTTTTAGGAGACGTTAGGCATTGGGGTCAACGGTGATGACAACCCGCACGGAGTCCAGCCGTAAGCGAGTGTTCTCAATCGCATCGCTCAATGCCTGGCGCTCCTGTTTCAACGCCTCAAGCTCCTCGGTGCGCACCGCTGGGTTGTGCTCCGCCAAGGCGGTCAAGCGGGCAAGCTCACTGTCCAGCTGGGCGCGCATGCGGATTTCGGCCGCTTCTATAATGCTAGGCAGCTCACGTTCGGCTTCGCCCTCACCCTGAATCAACAGGTCGCGCAGCTGATCATGGCGGCTCTTGATCAGGTCCCGCGCCAGCGATTTATTAACCTTCTGCAGGTTCTTGCCAAGGCCCGTGAAGGAAATTTTGCTGGTTAGATTGGCGCCTGACTCATCCAGCAGCACGCGAATCGCCGTCGGCGGTAAGAAGCGGTTAAGGTGCAGCGATTTTGGCGCCGGACAGTGGGTGCGGAACACCAGCTCGGCCATTAGTCGACCGCTGGGGATCGCCGGATGGCGCAGCAGCGCCAGCGCGGTATTGCCCATGGTGCCATCTAATATGCGCTCCATCATTTCGCGCAGTAGTGGGTGCTCCCAGGAGAGCCGCTGTACGTCGTCTCGGGCCAGTGCCAGGGCGCGGCTGTAGGTCGCCGAGAAGCCCTCTTCGCCTTTCACTAGCCCGGGCAGGCCATCGAGCATGTGTTGGCTTGGCTGGAGGTAGAGCAGACCGTTGCCAATCTCTTGGCTGTCGACGCCAAAAATATCCAGCGCCCGTTCCACAAACTTGGGCAGTGCAGGGTCTTCATCAAGCTCGCGCACTGCGTCACTCACCTGCTTGGCGCGAGCAGGGCGACAGGCATTTAGCTCCAGCAGACGGTTGCGACCGGCGTCACGTTCGGCCAGTTTGGCGGTGAACATTTGCCGCGTCTCTTCGATGATTTCATCGAGCATTTCATCGTCAAGCAGGGCGTCGGCAAGGGCATCGCCAAACGCATCGAAGAGCTCGCTACCGATACCGTGGGGCGCGCTGAACGCGTCCATACCTTCGTGATACCAGCGCAGCAGCCGCTCGCCGGGGCTGCCAGTAAAGGTCGGCGCGTGAAGTTCGATAGCGTGGCGCTGGCCAATACGGTCGAGACGGCCAATGCGCTGCTCCAGCTGGTCGGGGTGCTGGGGCATATCAAACATTACCAAGTGGCGGCAGAACTGGAAATTGCGCCCTTCGGAGCCAATCTCCGAGCACACCAGCACTTGGCAGCCCTCCTCTTCATCGGCAAATGCTGCTGCGGCACGGTCGCGCTCCACCAGCGATAAGCCTTCGTGGAAGACGGGGGCCTGGTAGCCACCGAGTACGCGCAGCGCCTCGGCAAGCCCTTCTGCCGTTTCGCGGTGGTGGGCAATCACCAGTACTTTGTCGTTGGCAAAGCCCGTTTCGCTATCGTCGCTGAGCTTCTCAAGCAGCCAATTGACGCGTGGATCAATGTGCCACCAGGGCTCGCTGTTTAGCGGGTCGTTGCTTAATTCCCGGTACATGGCGTCTGGGTAGATCAGCACATCGGGATGATCCATGCCGGTTTCGATCAGCAGTTCATCCAGATAATCCTCATCGCGCTCAAGGCGGCGCACTACCCGTCGATAGGCGGAGGGCAGCTCAAGCGCTTCAAGGTGCATGCGGCGTTCGGGGAAGCCTCCCACATGACGACGGCTGTTGCGGAACATCACCCGGCCCGTGCCGTGGCGGTCAAGCAGCGCGTCGCGCAGCTGGGCGCGGGCGGCATCCTGCTGCTCGGCACTGGCTTCTGGGTTACATAGGGTCGCTAGCAGGGCTTGGCTGTCGCGGTCATCCGCGACGGCTTCTACGCGGCTGCGCGCTTGCGTGGCGCTGGGCAACTCATCCAGAGCATCAATGGCGCTGGCCACGCCAATGTAGTGACGCTCTTCGTCTTTGAAGCGCTCGATATCGTGGTAGCGCTCGGCATCCAGCAAACGCAGGCGGGCAAAGTGGCTCTCAACGCCCATCTGTTCTGGCGTGGCGGTGAGCAGTAGCAGGCCGGGAATCTCGGCGGCGAGCTGTTCAACGCACTGATAACCCGGGCCGCTTCCCTCGCTGCTCCAGTCCAGATGGTGCGCTTCATCCACAATCAGCAGGTCAAAGCGGCTGGCCAGCGCCTGGTCCTGGCGGTGAATGTTGGCAAACAGCCAGCCTTGGCTAGCCAGCACGATCTGGGCGCTCTCAAACGGATTAGCGCTACCGTGGGCTTGGCTTTGATGCTCGTCCAGCAGGCTGACGTTGAGCGAAAAGCGGCGTAAAAGCTCGACCAGCCATTGGTGAGTGAGGCTATCTGGCACCAGAATCAGCGCCCGTTCTATGCGGCCAGTGAGCAGCAGGCGGTGCAGAATCAGGCCAGCTTCGATGGTTTTACCCAGCCCGACTTCATCGGCCAACAGTACCCGAGGCGCGTGGCGGCCAGCGACTTCATCAGCGATATAGAGCTGGTGAGGAATCAAGTCGATACGTGGCCCGGCAAAGCCAAGGGCGCTGTGCTGTTCGATGCGCTGGTAGTGGTGCAAGGTACGAAAGCGCAGATCGAACCAGTCGTTGCGGTCTACTTGGCCGGTCAATAAACGGTCCCGGGCTTGATCGAACTGCATGGTATCGGCCAGCTTAGCTTCCGGCAGTTCACGCGGGTTACCTTCGCTGTCTTCGCCAATATAAGTGATTAAACCGCCAGACTCTTTGCTGTCATCCACCAGCATCTGCCAGCCATCGGCGGAGAGCACGCGGTCGCCGCTGCCGAACATCACGCGGGTTAACGGTGCTTGACGTGTGTTGTAGGTACGGGTTTCCTGGCTGGCACTGAACAAAATGGTAACGCTACGGGCGTCGCAGTTAAGCACGGTGCCGAGTCCAAGCTCAGCCTCGCCGTCACTAATCCAGCGCTGGCCGGGAGAAAAATCGCTCATGATGCCTCAGGGAAGTCTTCAAAACGGGGGCGCATGCCACCGGGAAGATTCACCGGTGGCAACACAGGGCGGGGGATTCTAACGCAAAGCAGCGGGGGGATTAAGGTCTATTGGCGTCAATCTTCCAACCAGCGGGCTAATTGCGTACGCGTGAGTTCGCCCACATGGACATCCAGCGTGTTGCCCTGTCGATCAAACAACACCGTGGTGGGTAAGCCAGGCGCCTGGAACTGCGCCATTAAGGTTTGGCTTGGGTCGCGCAGCGCGTAGCGAAATATTAGCCCCTGCTCATCCAGGTAGCGCACGATCGGTAGCAAATCTTCGCCCTGGTTCGCAATAACAACGCTGACGTCGTCACGTTGGGCGGCTTCTTCCAAAAGCGGCATTTCCCGCAGGCAGGGTGGGCACCAGGTGGCCCATAGGTTGACGATAATCAGGTCGCCGCTTTCAGTCAGCGATGGCAAATGCACCGGATTGCCGTCGACATCTTCTAGGGTGACATCCGGCAGCGCCTCAACGGCAAACTGATTGCCAAGGGGGGCGAGTGTTACCACCACAAGCCACAGGCTAGAAGCGCCGACGAGCATCGCTAGGGCGCCTATCATTGACAGCAGGTGTGCGCGCAGCGACCAGGCCGTCCAGAGTAATCCCGCGAGTAACCCGCCCAAACCGTGATAGCCGGGTTGCCACAGCTTTAAGGCGTCTAGCGGCACGGCGCTGAAACTTTCCCAGTTAAGCGCGACGTAGGCCGCCCGCGCGCCCACTAGCCACACTAGCATCAGCCCATTGAACCAGCGGCCGTGCTGGCGCGCCGATACGCCCAGTAAATAGCGGCTGGCCAACAGCAGCAGCAGCGCGCAGCCAATGGCATATAGCCGCGGCAGTGAGATGAGGAGTGGGCCGAGGGCAATCGCGTTCATGGTTTTCCCATTAAGCAGGTAGACTGGTGAACCATACCATGCACGTTAAACATTACGGAGATGTCTATGCCGCAATCCGCCTTTAACATGCTTCGGGCGTTGGCCAGCGGGCCGTAAGCGCCATATTTAATGCTGATTATTCCATTTGAGACCATGGCATTTCGCTAGCAAGACTTGGCTGGCGTAATCGCTTGCGACAACAGCAGGTACAGTGGTTTGCCGAGGTTTGGTTTGCCGATAGAGATGAGTTAAAAACGCTCACGCGAGCCGTTTTATTAAGGAGGTAACGACCATGGACGCGCCGACTAACGCCCTACGCTGGCAGCGACGCAAAATCACCGTAGGGTTGCTGGGCGGCCCCCTGTTAGCGGTGATATTGCTGGTGTTGGGCGCGCCCGACGGCATGCCAGTCGCTGCATGGCGTGTCGTCGCCCTTACGGCGTGGATGGCGGTATGGTGGATTCTGGAGCCAGTGCCGATGCCGGTGACCGCGTTGTTGCCCATAGCGCTATTACCGCTGCTGGGCGTGGTCGATGTGAATGCAGCGGCTGCCCCCTACGCAAACCCGCTGATATTTCTCTTTTTGGGCGGCTTTATGCTGGCGGAGGCGATACAGCGCTGGAACCTTCATCGACGGATTGCCTTGGGCGTGTTGACCGTGGCAGGCAAGCGCCCGGACCATCTAGTCGCCGGATTTATGGGGGCAACAGCGCTCCTTAGCATGTGGGTAAGCAATACCGCGACAGCGGCGCTGATGGTGCCGATTGGATTGTCGGTTCTTACGCTGCTTGAACGCAAAGGCAGCGCTTTGGATCAGCGCCCCATGGAGCTTTGTTTGCTGTTGGGTATTGCCTTGGCAGCCAATATTGGTGGAATGGGGACACTGATTGGTACGCCGCCTAACGCGTTACTAGCGGGCTTTATGGCAGATAACTACGACATCGAGATCGGCTTTGCCCAGTGGATGCTCGTCGGAGTGCCGCCTGCGGCGCTGCTATTGCTGGCTGGCTGGTGGCTGCTCACACGCTGGGTTTATCCTGTGCCGCGTTCACCGCTAGAGGGGATCGCTACAGTGCTGTCGCAGCAGTCAGAAGACCTAGGCCGGATGACCCGTCCTGAGCAACGCGTTGCCGCCGTATTTGCATTGGTAGCGTTGGCGTGGATGGGGCGTCCGGTGCTGGAAAACTTGACCGGCTTGCCGCTCAGCGATGGCGGTATTGCCGTGATGGGCGCGTTACTGCTGTTTGTGATTCCGGCCCGCTGGAGACAGCGCCAATTTTTACTCGACTGGAAAAGCGCGCAGAACCTCCCCTGGAGCGTGTTACTGCTGGTGGGCGGTGGGCTTAGTCTAGGCAGCGCCATCGAAAGCTCAGGGTTAGCCGAGGAGGTGGCTAACATGATGGCCATGTTTGCAGGCTGGCCTATTTGGGCGATGATTTTCATGGTGGTCGTCACCGTTATGCTGATGAGCCACGTGACCAGTAATACCGCCACCGCGGCTGCTATTATACCGCTAGCAGCCGCGCTGACGGTGAGTATGGAGCAAAGCCCACTCCTCCTTACCGTACCGGTTGCCATGGCCGCCTCTTGTGCCTTTATGTTGCCGGTCGCTACGCCGCCCAATGCCGTTGTGTTCGGCAGTGGTAAAGTGCAAGTGATTGATATGCTGCGTGCCGGGGTAGTGATGAGCTTGGTTGCCGTTGGGGTTATCTGTGTAGCGGTATTTGCGCTTGCAATGCCGGTATTAGGGTTTGGCTGGTGGCAGTAGCGACCTGTCGCGTTCAGGGTTATCCCGTTAAACAGGTACACTGGTCAACCACATTACGTACGTTAAACATGACGGAGATGTCTATGTCGCAACCCGCCTTTGACATGCTGCGGGCGCTGGCCATTGGGTCGCAAGCGCTGGGATTAATGCTGATTATTACCTTGGAAACGGTGATGGGCGATGCCGCCCGCCCCTGGCAGGGTGTTGTGCTTGCCATTATGGTGGCCGCCGCGCTGGCTATTGCGCTGGTAAGGCTTTACCGCCGAAATCGCCTGCGTAAGCAGCAGGCGCAGCGGCTTGCTGACCATGACGATGACTAACACTGGGCGCTGTTACCCCTGCTGCTGTTAGCTACTGGTGGCGATGGGGGCTGTCTTGATGGCGGGGTGCTCCTATGCGTGGGTTCGTCTTGATCAGTGGAGGCACGGGATACGTGGCAAGGCAAACGCGCTTCCCAGGCGTCAGCTTTAAGTAAATTGTAAATTAGCGTTAGAAACCGTTGCTTGTGTTTTTTGCGTTGCGGTTCCAGATTAAGAGGAGTCCCACGCTGGACGGTTGGGGCACTTAACATACTGGGAGCGACCAATAATATGATTAATAAGCGCGCATTAGCCACCGCCGTGGCGGCCTCATCACTGGCCTTAACGGGCATGGCCCAGGCGGAAGTCAAAGTTGGCTTCTTGGGCGGCTTTACTGGCGGTATTGAGAGCCTGACGCCACCGATTTTTGAAGGTGCTCAGCTTGCGGTGGCGCAGGTGAACGAGCAGGGCGGTATTTTAGGCGGCCAAACGCTGGTGATGCCATCAGGAGATACCACCTGCTCCGATGCTTCGGCGGCCTCTAACGCCGCCGATCGCATGGTGAACTCCGAGCAGGTCACGGCGATTGTAGGTGCACTTTGCACTGGCGCCACTATTGCAGCGGCTAATAACGCGGCAATTCCTGGCGGCGTGTTGATGGTATCACCGGCGTCTACTGCGCCAGCGGTCTCTGAGCTGGATGACAATGACCTGGTTTTCCGTACCGTACCTTCAGACGCTTTCCAGGGCGAAATGCTGGCCAAGCTGCTGCTTGATAAAGGCATCGACTTCGTCGCCGTCACCTACGTTAACAACGACTATGGCCGCGGCCTGTCGGATGCGTTTAGCGCTGCGTTTGAAGAGGGCGGCGGTGAGATCGCTGACAATCTCGCCCACGAAGATAACCGTGCGGACTACCGCTCTGAACTAGGGTCACTCTCCGTTAGCGGTGCTGATACTCTCGTCGTGCTGGCTTACGCGGATACTTCTGGCCAAACCGTGCTGCGTCAGGCCTATGAAAGCGGTATGTTTACCCAGTACGTGGGTGCCGACGGCATGGTGGGTGATAGCCTTATCAACGCCATTGGCGCTGACGTGCTGGACGGCATGATCGCTACCCGCCCCGGCAGCCCCGACTTGCCAGGTACCGAGATTTTCAATGAAGCGGCTGAAGCCGCCGGTATCGACCCCAGCGCAGTGTTTGCCGCCCAGGCATATGATGCTGCCTTCCTGGTGGCGCTGGCCATTGAGCAAAACGGTAGCGCAGAGCGCGAAGGGTTAAGCGAAGCGTTGCGCAGCGTCTCCAGCGCACCGGGTGAAATTATTTTACCGGGAGAGTGGGAAAAAGCGGTGGAGCTGATTGCCGCAGGTACCGAAATCAATTACGAAGGCGCCTCTGGCTCCCACGAGTTTGACGAGAACGGTGATGTGCCCGGCGTTGTGGTTGAAATGGTCGTAGAGAACGGCTCATTTACCAGCAAGGGCTTGGTTGAGCTCTAACTACTAACGAGTTGTTTTCTGAGCCCTTAACGCCGTAAGGCGTTAAGGGCTTTTTATTGCCTATCTTTTACTGTCTGTCTTTTACTGCCAATGTCAGCCCGTTTACTGGGTGTGTGCTTATGTCGCACAGACTTGATGAAGATCACCTGTTGCTCTTGTCAGGCGCGCTACTCTCGCGCTTCAAACAGAGCGTTGTCCCAACAACACGGACGATCTTGATCGGGGAAAAATAAAAATGAAGACAACACGGGGCCCACTGACCCGCCTATTTCACTGTATGGAAGGTAGCCTACAGTTCAAAATCATGCTGCTCGTACTCATGCCGCTGGTGCTCTCTTCTGGCTGCCTGTTGGTATTAGAGGGGGTTGATCGTTACCGCAACAATCAGGTGCAGGTTGAGCAGCAGCGTACCTTGCTAGTTGAAGCTAGGGAGCAGGGCGTTCGCAGTAGCGTTGAGTTGGCAAGCTCAATGATCCGAGAGATTCAGGCAACGGTAAGCAATACCCAGCGCGCTCAAGCGCAGGCTGTCCAGCTTCTTAGCAGCATGCGCTTTGAAAATGACAACTATGTGTTTGCCTATGAGATGGATGGCACGATGCTGGTGCAGCCGGCACTGCCTGAAAGCGTCGGCACGAATATGCTGGATGCGCGGGATGCAAGCGGGCGCGAAATGATTCGTGATATGGCGGTGCTGGCGCAGCAAGGGGGTGGTTTCTACCAGTACGATTGGCCGCACCCGGTGACAGGCAATGCCGAGCCAAAATACTCCTATGCCGAGGCCATCGATGGATGGGGTTGGGTGGTCGGTGCTGGTGTTTATGTGACGGATATTGATACGACGATGGCGGCGGTTGAAGCTGCGGCGATGGCTGATCTGAAAATGGCCTTTATTCGCCTTTGGATTATTGCCACGGTCATTAATCTTGCCATAACGGCATTGGCGATCTGGTTAGCGCGGCGCACGGTTAAACGGATCCGCCACACTTCTCATCACATCCAGGCAGTCGCTGCTGAGGTGGCTTCTGGTCGTGGCGATCTTACCCAGCGCCTACAGGTCACCAGCCGTGATGAAGTAGGTGTGCTGGCAGAGGATTTCAACCGTTTTTTAGCGCACATACAGTCCATGCTTAGCGATGTTAGGCACAGCGCCTTAACGGTTTATCAAGCGGCAGATAATATCGCGCAGGGTAGTGAGGAGTTAGCGACGCGCACCGACCAAGCAGCAGCCAGCTTGCAGCAGACCTCTTCGGCCATGGAAGAGATTACGTCAACCGTTGAGCATAATGCCGAGCATGCTCAAACAGCTGACCGAATGGTGCAAGACAGCGCTAGTGTTGTCACCCAGGGGCAAACAGCGATGGAAGATGTCGAGCGAACGATGGCCGATATCAAAGCCTCCTCTGGTCAAATCAGTGAAATTGTCACGCTCATTGATTCGATCGCTTTTCAGACCAATATCTTGGCGCTCAACGCATCGGTAGAGGCCGCCCGAGCGGGCGAGCATGGGCGAGGGTTTGCGGTTGTTGCCCAAGAGGTAAGAAAGCTGGCTCAGCGCTCTGCAGAGGCGGCTCAAGAAATTAAAACGCTGATCGCCACCTCGGTTGAGCACTCACAAAAGGGCAGCCAAATCGTGCAGCGGGCGGGTAACACAATGCGAGAGATTTTAGGCAGCGTGCATCAAGTGGCTACCGTCATCGCTGATATTAGCGCTGGCTCTAAAGAGCAGAGTGTCGGGGTGAGCGAAGTAAACACGGCTGTTGTACAGCTCGATGGCATGACTCAGCAAAACGCAGCGTTAGTTGAGGAGAGTACCGCCACCGCCAACCGCATGCGTCAGCAGGCAGAGCAGCTTAATACCTTGATAAGCGGCTTTGTATTGGGCGATGCCACTCCGACAGTGGGGCAGCTTCCCAACAATGGTCAGCCTTCGCGTAGTGCTCTTGCTGGCAATTCGCCTAAAAACGATTTGCTGCTCGCGGGCGATGACTTCTAGCCACTGAGCGCTTTTTGCCCCCTAATAGCAAAACGCCCTTAAGCCACTAGCTTAAGGGCGTTTTTTGGTTAGAGGTAAGTGCGATCGTTAACCGTGCTGCGATATTTTCTCAGGCAGCAGCCCTTTGGGGGCGAAGCGCAGCACCAGGGTAATGAGCAGGCCGATCACAAATACCCGTGCTTGGAGTGCTCGGCTTTCTAAGCCGCGCGGCGGCTCCCAGCCAAACCAGCCTTCGCCAATAAAGACCGCCATCTGCATTAGAGCTAATGCCAGCGGCTCCGACATGATCCAGATAATGTAGACCGCCACTGCGCCGAAAATGGTGCCTAAATTGTTGCCAGGGCCGCCCAGGATCACCATTACCAGTACCAAAAAGGTGTGGTTAAGCGGCAGATAGCCTTGAGGGTCGAACAGGCTATTAAACGTAGCCAGCATGCCGCCGCCAAGTCCCATCAAAATGCAGCCTAATACGAAAATTTCCAGACGGCGCTTATTGATATCTTTACCCATGGCCGCTGATGAGACTTCGTTATCGCGGATAGCGCGGATCATCCGACCCCAAGGAGCGTTATAGGCGCGGTGGAGCAGAAAGAAAATCACCGCGATCACCACCGCCGTAACCGATAGGTAGATTGCTCGCGACAGGGTGAAGCCTAGCTCAGCCGGGCCGGGGGTGGGCCAGGGGAGTGGGGAAACGGTGGCGGTACCGCGGGTTAGCCAGTCGGAGTTTTTCAAAAAGGCTTTGATGATCTCGGCAATACCCAAGGTGGCGATGGCGAGGTAGTCGCTACGCAGGCCAAGACACACATGGCCAATAAAGTAGCCAACCCCACCGGCTAACGCGCCGCCGACTATCCAGCCCGTCCAGGCAGGTAAGCCAAACCCACCCACGAACCCGGCTTGTGACTGAATTTGACTGGTCACATCGCGCAGTAAGCTGATGACCACTAAATAGAGCACCACTGCCAGTAATACGGCGATGATGGTACGCAAGGTTTTGGGAACGCCCAATCGGTGTAGCTTGGTAGCGCCGACTACCACCAGCGTCGCCGCGATGCCGTAAAGCAGTACGCGGCCCAGTTCGCCGGGTAGCTCGGTGCCCCAGAAAGCGTCATTCACCGGCACGCTGAACAGCATGGCGCAGAAGCCGCCTAACGCTACAAAGCCCATTACCCCTGCGTTGAACTGCCCGGCGTAGCCCCATTGAATGGTTAACCCCAAAGCTAAAATGGCATAGCAGGCAGCCTCTACCAGCATGCGCGTGCTGTAGGCGGCGCCCATTATGGCGTATACCGCCAGCACAGCGACCAATAGCGCACCAAACAGCATTAGCTCCCGCAGCGGAAAACGGCGCCCAGTGGTGGAGTCTTTGGGCGTGTAATCAGGGTTACGCGTTTGTGTGGAATGGCTCATTAGATCACCTTGCCCTTAAACAGTCCGGTAGGACGCCACACCAGGATGGCCACCAGAATAAAGAATGGCACCACTATCTTATACTCGGTGCCCACGAAGGCGAGATTGTTAGGCAGCTCAAGCCAAGCCGGGAAGCTGTCGCGGAAAGGGCGCAGCAGTACATTCCAGTTAAATACCGCCAGGGTTTCAGCAAAGCCCACCACAAAGCCGCCGGCAATGGCGCCATAGGGGTGA
The DNA here is from genome assembly GCF_000236625.2 of Halomonas sp. GFAJ-1. Lineage (NCBI taxonomy): Bacteria > Pseudomonadati > Pseudomonadota > Gammaproteobacteria > Oceanospirillales > Halomonadaceae > Halomonas > Halomonas sp. GFAJ-1. The sequence continues at coordinate 7,356 of NZ_AHBC01000023.1, read as the reverse complement.
CCAACGCCGCCTACAATGGCCGCTGCGAAAATCGGTAGTAGCAAGAAGAAGCTAAGGTCAGGTTTGAAGGTCACATCCAGTGAGAGTAGGGTGCCAGCAATGGCCGCGAGCCCCCCTGCAATTACCCAGGTGACGGCCACAATGGTGTTGGTGTTAATACCTGATGCCTGGGCGAGCTCGGGGTTGTCAGACATAGCGCGCATTGCTTTGCCCAGCCGCGAGCGGTTAAGAAACAGGTGCAGGGCGATGACGGCTACCAGTGTAATCACAAACAGATAAATTTGCGGTTCGGTGATCACGATCGGCGCTCGTACGCCTTCAAAGGGCAGCGCAATGCGGAAAATTTCCTTGCGATCATCCACGTAAAGGCTTTGCCCGCTGGTGCCTGCAAATAGGCGAATAAGCCCCTGGAGCATCAGCGTCACGCCCAAGGAGCCAATCACCATGACGATGGGCTTAACGCCGTGAGCGCGCAGTGGCTTGTAAAACGCCTTATCAATACCCACCGCCAGCGCTGCGGTTAATACCATGGCCAGTGGCAACATAACTAGCGCCGTAGGCACGCCGATACTGGCGCCTGCGGCAGGAAAGGCCGTGGTGAGCAGGAGCACCATAAAAGCGCCAAAGGTCATCATGTCGGCATGAGCAAAATGGGCAAAGCGCATAATGCTGAAAATCAGCGTCACGCCAATCGCACCAATGGCATAAATAGAGCCGGTGACACTGCCTGCAATCACCACGTTATTAATAAAAAAGACCAGTTCGTTCACGCGTTTATCCCCCGGGCTAGCCGCCCAAAAAGCTTTTAGCAACATCAGGGTTGGCAAGCAATGCAGCCCCGGTATCCGTAAAGCGGTTCTGGCCTGCCGCCAGCACAAAGCCTTTGTCGGCAATGGCTAACGCCTGCTTTGCGTTCTGTTCGACCATTAAAATACCCACGCCTGCGGCGTTGATTTTTTTCACCCGGTCGAAAATTTCGTTCATGTAGAGCGGCGAAAGCCCGGCAGTCGGCTCATCCAGCAGCAGCAGGCTGGGCTCGGCCATTAGCGCGCGGCCCATGGCCACCATCTGGCGTTGGCCACCAGAAAGCTCGCCTGCAGGCTGGTGGCGCTTTTCCACCAGTGGTGGAAAGAAGTCGTACACCTGCTCTAGCATACGCTTCACGTTTTGCGGCTTGAGGTAGGCGCCCATCTCCAGGTTCTCTTTAACGGAAAGGCTGGGGAAGACGTTTTTTTCCTGGGGTACAAAGCCCATCCCGCGTTCAACCAGCTGGTTAGGGGGAAGGTTATGGATCGGCTGGCCGTCGAGCAGTATCTCGCCTTGATTAACGTTTAACAGCCCAAATACGGCTTTAAGCATGGTCGATTTGCCAGCGCCGTTAGGGCCAACAATCACGCCCACTTCATCGGCGTACAGGGTCATATTAACCCCGTTTAAAATATTCATACTGCCATAGCCGCCGTGCACATCGCGTGCTTCTAGCAGTGGCTGTGATTGCGTTGAAGACATAGAAAGCGTCTCTGTGAGAGTGTCTCAGCAGTGCCGCCTACGGGATAACCAAGGCGACCGTGTTGTTTTGTTTATCGTTTAACGCGCTGTTTAGCCGTGTTATTTAAGCAGCATCGGTGCCGAAATAAGCCTCGATGACCGCAGGGTTATTCTGTATCTCTTCAATATGACCTTCTACCATGACGCTGCCCTGGGCCAGCACAATGACGGGGTCGCACAGCCGGGAAATCATGTCCATATCGTGTTCAATGACCAGGAAGGTGTAGCCCATTTCGCGATTAAGCCGCTCAATGTTGCCCATCAAGTCGCCTAGCAGCGTACGGTTCACACCCGCCGCAATTTCATCTAGCAGCACCACTTTGGCGTCGGTCATCATGGTGCGGCCAAGCTCTAATAACTTTTTCTGGCCGCCGGAAAGGTTGCCGGCCAGCTCGTTTCGCACATGGTGTAACCCGACGAACTCAATCACCTCCAGGGCGCGTTGGCGCACGTCAGCTTCCTGCTGGCGCACTAGCCCAGGTTTAAACCAAGTGTTGAATAAGCGCTCACCTGCCTGGTTAGGCGGCACCATCATGAGATTTTCCAGCGCACTCATCTGGCTGAACTCGTGGGCAATCTGGAAGGTGCGTAGTAAGCCCTTGTGAAAACGCTGGTCAGCACTTAGCGCCGTTATATCCTCGCCGTCTAACAAAATACGGCCACTGTCGGGAGTGAGGGCGCCCGCAATTAAGTTAAACAGGGTAGATTTCCCGGCACCGTTGGGGCCGATCATGCCAGTGATTGAGCCTTTTTCGACGCGAATTGAGCAGTCGTTGATGACCTGTAGCCCACCGAACGCTTTATTAACATGTTGTACTTCGATAAGCGGTTTCATGGTGTCCTCGCGCTGCAGGCGACTGTGCCGCCGCCTGCGTTATTCGTATTGTATTAGGAAGCCGAGTTGCGCAGCCGTTGGCTAAGCGCAAATGCACCGACAATGATGAGCGCCCCAAGTGTGGGGATGACGTAGCCTTCCACGTAAGGAATGGTGCGTAAAAAAACAAACGAGACGGCTGCCGGGCCAACAAAACGCACCAAAAACCGCCACACCATGAACCAGGTTTTATTGGTGCCCAGCTCTTTCATGACTTCGCTTTGGGTAAGCGCCCAGCCTGCAAAGAGCGCAATCATCAGCCCGCCCAGCGGCATAAAGATATTGGTTAATAGCTCAATGAAGTCAAACGCGCTGCGTCCAAACAGGGTGTGGAAGATAGTGCCCTCAGCCCATACGTTGAAGCTCACCACGGTGAGTAGCCCCATCGCCCAGGCCGCGATAACCATGATCGTGACCGCTTGGGGGCGAGTCATATCAAAGCGCTCGACTAAAAAGGCTGCCACCGGCTCAATCAGCGAGATAGACGAGCTGATCGCAGCGCCCAGCACCAAGATAAAGAAGACGCCGCCCACCAACGCACCAAACGGCATATCGGCAAAGGCCAGCGGTAGCGTGACAAACATTAGCCCCGGGCCCTGGCTAGTCTCAAGACCTGCACCAAATACCAGCGAGAAAATCGCCAGACCCGCCACCATCGCCACGGCAGTATCCACAAATGCGACGGCAATGGCGGTGCGGGTTAGCGAGGCCTCGCTGGACATGTATGCGCCATAAGCCATGATGGCACCCATACCAAGACTGAGTGTAAAGAACGATTGGCCCATGGCCTGTAGCCAGCCCTCAAGGCTTAGGTCGCTGATGTTGAAGGTAAACAGGAAGCTGGCTGCTGCGCCGACATCACCGTTAATAATCCCGTAGATAAGCACCAGAATTAAAATGGCAAACAGGGCTGGCATCATAATCCGCAGGCCCGCTTCAATGCCTTTGTGGATGCCCATGGCAACAATCAGGGCCGAGGCGGCAATAAATAGCGTGTGGTAGAGCGTCATTAACCCGGGTGACGCCAGCAGCGCATTAAAGCCGTCGCCAATGGTCTGTGCATCCGCCCCCACTAGCTCGCCTGTCAGCATCAGCCAAGTGTAGTGCAGTGCCCAGCCTGCAATAACCGAATAAAAACTTAGAATCAGAAAGGCCGATGCTGCCCCCAGCCAGCCAATGGATTCCCATGCGCGTGAGGTTTTATGGGTTTTGGTTAAGTGTCGCATGCCCATAATCGGGCTTTGGCGGCTGGTACGGCCGAGCATGGTTTCGGCAATCAAAATGGGTATGCCCACAGCAAAAATCGTTAAGGCATAAACTAAAATAAACGCCCCGCCGCCGTTTTCACCGGTGAGGTAAGGAAACCGCCAGAGATTGCCAAGGCCGACGGCAGAGCCAACTGCTGCCAATAAAAAGGTGCCTTTGTGAGTCCAGACGTTGTGACCGCTCATGTGAAGGTGTGCCCATGTGCTGGTGGTTGGATAGATGTCTTAAACCAAACACCTGTATGAATTGCAAGATGCCAGCGGGCCGGGGCCGTGCTGAAGTTAGCGCTACTTTGCGATAGAACGGATAAGCTTTCCAGCCCACTAGCGTTTAGGCTGCGTTAATTGAACTACTTGGCGTGGTATGGAAAAGCTAGGTGGGCAGGTAAATAGTCTATAAAAGAGAAACCCGCACTAAGGCGGGTTTCTGGGGGCTTTCTTAACGCTTATTTGCTAAAGATTATTTCTTGCTAGAACGCTTGCGCTCGTTTTCCGTCAAGTGCTTCTTACGCAGACGAATGTGGGTCGGTGTGACTTCTACCAGCTCATCGGAATCCAGGAATTCAATGGCCTGCTCAAGGGTGAACTTGATCGGCGGCGTCAGCACGATGTTTTCATCGTTACCCGTTGAGCGCATGTTATCGAGCTTTTTACCCTTGGTCGGGTTAACCACCATGTCGTTGGCACGGTTGTTAATACCGATAAGCATGCCTTCGTACACTTCGGTGGCATGATCGATAATCAGCTTACCGCGTTCTTGCAGAGCGTAAAGCGCATACGCCAGGGCTTTGCCGCCTACCATTGAGACCAAGACGCCATTGCGACGCTCGATAGACGCATCGGGCTTCAGCGGGCCGTAATGATCAAAGCGGCTGGTCAGAATGCCGGTACCTGAGGTTAGCGTCAGGAACTGGCCACGGAAGCCAATCAAGCCACGAGCAGGAATGATGAAGTCCAAACGAACGCGGCCTTTACCATCCGGGTTCATATTGGTCATCTCGCCTTTGCGGTAGCCAAGCTCTTCCATGATTGAGCCCTGGTGCTGCTCTTCACAGTCGATGATGACTTCTTCGTAAGGCTCTTGCTTAACGCCGTCGATCTCTTTGATGATGACTTCTGGGCGGCCAACGGCTAGCTCAAAGCCTTCACGGCGCATGGTTTCAATCAGTACCGACAGGTGTAGCTCACCACGGCCGGAAACTTTAAATTTCTCCGGGGTTTCGCCCTGCTCAACGCGAAGCGCCACGTTGTGAATAAGCTCTTGTTCCAGACGATCTTTAATATTACGACTGGTGACGAACTTGCCTTCTTTACCGGCGAACGGTGAATCGTTGACCTGGAATGTCATCGAAACGGTCGGTTCGTCAACGGACAGCGGCGGCAGTGCTTCAATCGCACTCGGGTCGCACAGCGTGTCAGAGATTGATAGATCTTCGATGCCGGTAACGCAGACGATATCACCCGCGGTGGCTTCGGTGGTTTGTACACGCTCAAGGCCCATGTGGGTCATAACCTGACCGATTTTGCCCTTACGCGTAGTGCCGTCAACGCTGATGACTGAAATCTGCTGGTTAGGCTTCACCGAGCCACGCTTGATGCGGCCAAGGCCGATAACGCCTACGTAGCTGTTGTAATCCAGGGCGGAAATTTGCATCTGGAAGGGACCGTCGATCTCAACTGCGGGCGGCTCAACAATATCAACAATTGCTTGGAACATGGGGTCCATGTTGTCGGCCAGCTCTTCCGGGTCCATGCCGGCGATACCGTTTAGTGCCGAGCAATAGATGATAGGGAAGTCGAGCTGCTCGTCGGTTGCGCCTAGGTTGTCGAATAGATCGAAAATCTGGTCAATAACCCAATCAGGGCGTGCGCCTGGGCGGTCAATTTTATTAACGACCACGATAGGACGAAGACCCTGGGAGAACGCTTTTTGAGTAACAAAACGCGTTTGCGGCATGGGGCCATCAACCGCATCGACCAGCAGCAGAACGGAATCCACCATGGACATAACCCGCTCGACTTCGCCACCGAAGTCGGCGTGCCCAGGGGTGTCTACGATATTGATGTGGTAATCCTTTCCGTTGCCATCTTGCCACTGAATAGCCGTGTTTTTGGCTAGGATGGTAATGCCGCGCTCTTTTTCCTGGTCATTGGAATCCATAACGCGCTCTTGGCCTTCGGCCTTGCGGTCGAGCGTGCCAGACTGGCTTAACAGTTTGTCTACCAGGGTAGTTTTACCGTGGTCAACGTGAGCGATGATGGCAATGTTGCGAAGATTATCAATTGACGGGGTAATGCTCATAGGGAAGCTCTATCGATTAGATTGGCACCTATGGATACATTTTTTAAGAGTCCCTAGGCGCGGTTAGGGAAAATGGGCGAGCATTGTACCTACTAACCTGCTGGCGGGATAGTTTCTTTGCATGTTCGAGACGTAGTTAGCGTTTTATATAAGCATAATATAAGCATAACAAGGGCATAGCGCCCTCTGGATAGTGATATCCGAGGGCGCTGTATCAACGTATATTCAGTGAGTTGGGTTAATCGTCAGACGGTACGCCACCCATGCGCTCTAGCAATTCGCGGTAGTTTTCTGACTGCGAGAAAAGCATCTCGGTGGCTTCTTCTTCGCCGCGGAAATGCACGGGCATCAATATCCGTTCTTCGGTGATTTCGATAAAGCGTTCGTCTTGTGTTGCCGCTTCAAGGGCTTCTGCTAGTCGTTCAACATGGCTGTCGGGTGTGTTTTTAGGAACGACCACAACACGAAAATCAGATGTGTCGATATCGTAGCCAGCTTCCATAACGGTGGGGGCGTCGGGGTAAGCGAATAAGCGCTCACCGTCCATGCTCAAGAGAACAGGCATTTCTCCGCTATCAGCGTAGCCCGAGTGGGTGCCGCCACTGTACGCAAAGTCAACGTCGCCAGACAGAATCAGCGGCGCCATGCCGCCGCCGCCAGCGGTGGGTACAATGCGTAGATCGAGTCCTTCCTGTTCCATGATGTACTCAATCACCAGCCTGTCCAGCGCGTGCTGAGTGGCGTAGCTGGTGCCTGGATTTTCCCGCGCGTATTCGATCAAGTCTTCCCAGCTGTCACCAAACGGACGATCTTTGCCCGTCACTAATGCATGTTGCACTGTCGTTATACTGGCAACGTAGCGAAAGTCGTCGAGCGTAAAGTCAGTGTCATGGGCATGCGGGGCAAACGTGAGCGTGCCATTTGTGCCAGCGTAGACAAAGGTATGGCCTTCATCCTGGTTGTGCATTAAACGCGTCAGCGAAATCGCACCGCCAGCGCCTGGTTGGTTAACCACGTTAACCGGTTGGCCAAGCTCTTCGGATAGCACATTAGCCAAGACGCGAGCCTGTATGTCGGTACTGCCCCCTGGGGCAAATCCGATCACCAGCGTAAGAGGGCCGGAAGGGAATTGGTTGTCAGCCTGGGCGGTGAAGCTCATCGTGAGTGCAAGTGTTGCAGTAGCAAGTGTTTTCTTATTAAACATTCCGCTTTCCCCTGATTGTTAATAGATACAAAAATGGTGGCGTAACCAAGTGCTTCATAACGATAAAATGGAGCTTGGTACCCTGGTTCTTATGATAGACATAAAGCCTAAAAAGACGACCCTTTCAGCAGGGGTTGACTTCGACGCTAAAAATAAAATCGAA
>NZ_AHBC01000024.1:0-8958 GCF_000236625.2 Halomonas sp. GFAJ-1 | reverse complement strand
GTTTATGAAAGAGCTAAACGTCGGCATCCACAGCGTTGGTCGGGGAGCACCCGAAACTGGGAGGTACCCGGTTCGGTAGCGCTCAACCCTGGCAAGCTTCAGGAAGTCGAGCGTAATAAACAGGCTGCTTAGAGGCAGCCATTTGGACAACTAGGTTGAAAATCACCGATATGTTTGTTTCGTTTTTGTAGCGTCTCCTGCATGAGGAAATGCAGGATACTGACGGTTGATCAAGGGATCTTGACGAATGGCTTTCGCCAGATCATCTAGCGAGGCAAGGGTGGGATTTTGCCGCCATCGAGCCAGAATGTCTTTTGATTCAGGATGGTGAAATTCATTAACCAGGTTGCCAATCGCGACGATCTGGTGATCCAATCCAAGCGTCCAAAAAGCCAGTTCCAGAGCATCACTGAGATCATGATGGGCAGCCCATTGGCATATATCGCGATAGGGGTGACCAAAGCGCGCTATTTGATTATCTGTGCTTTTATCATCGTTTTTGACTGCTGACGTGTACGCTACCATCGCTACCTATTCTTTCTTATGTAGAAAGTTACTATATATCTAACAAATATATAGATAATAGTGATAGCTACCAATATCTATTGATACCAAGCACAAGAAGTCAGAAGTCAGAAGTCAGAAGTCAGGAATAGTCTGTTAAAGCTTTCTAATAAGATGCTGTATCCAAAGATCGAGTTTTGCCGCTTGGGTGCTGCACGAACTCAGTGAGAAAACCATGGCTGCCATTTTAAAGCCTACCAAGGATGCGTGCTTCTCAGCAAGAGACAGATGTACCAACGCATTGAGCTGTGGCGCTGGCAAGTTTCGCGTTACCCGGTTGCCTGCTCGTTTCTGATAACCCATAGTGCGGCCTGCAAGTCTGCTTCAAGCATGTCAGTGGTGTCACTTAATCTATCGAAGATGCCGCTGGCAAGGTTTTTTGCGTATCAAGAAAGCACCCTTGAGTCATCATATCCAGTGCAGCCTCAACCTCTGCCAGCCGTGGTAGCCGCTGTGTACCATCAGCACCGGGTAAGGCCCAGCTTGACTTCAGCCAGCCCTACGCGCAACACGCAGAGGCACCCTAAGGCAACTTCCAACCCACCGCCTAACGCTGTGCCATGCATCACCGCAATAACCGATTTTATACAGCTCTCGATGCGTAAAATCACATCGGGTAATAACGGAGCTCGGGTGGGTTTTCCAAACTCGTTAATATCTGCACCAGCAATAAAGGTACGTACCTTAGCCAACAGCACCAGTACCTTCGCCTGCAGATCAGCCTCTGCCTGCTCAAAAGCCGCCATTAAACCGCTGCGCACCGCATAGCTGAGAACATTAACAGACGGGATAGAGATGCAAAACAACCTCCACTCTGTCATAACGCTTATAGGTAACGCAGGCGGTCATAGTAGTCTCTCCGGTGATGAGGGTGCCGTATGATCAACATGCCTCGTGCGCTGCATAGCCCAACACGCGCTATAAATCCCTACCAGAGCGGTGAAGCCGACGATGTCTGTCGTCAGGCCAGGGTAGATCAGTAGCATTGCCGTTAACAGCAGGAATAGGCGCGCAACATAGCCAATGATCCCCACACGATAGAGATAACCTTCCATCGCGGCGGCCACCAGCCAGATGGCGACAAAGGCGGTGATGGACGACAAAACAATGCGCAGCGGGTCACCCTGCAAAATCAGCGCGGGGTTGAGAACAAACAGGAAAGGCAACACAAACAGAATACCCCCCAGGCGCACGGCATGCAGACTGGTTTTCGTATTGTTGGCACCGGCCACGCCCGCCGCGGTAATCGCTGCCAATGCCACCGGTGGCGTAATGTACGAAAGCATGCCCCAGTAGAGAATAAACAAATGGCTACCCAGCGGGTTAAGCCCTGCCGAAACCAGTGCTGGTGCCAGCAGAATGGAGAGGAAAATGTAGCACGCGCTAACCGTCATCCCCATACCAAGCACAAAACTAGTGATCGCACCGGCCGCCAACATTAGCGGAATACTACCGTCGGCATAAAGCAGCAGCTCACGCGAAAATGAGCCCGCCACGCCGGTATAGGAAAGACCGCCCACCACCAACCCGATGCCCGCCAACACTGCCACCAGATTGCCCACGCTTTTCGCGAGCTGAAAAAAGAAATCCAGCCCTTTTTGCACATTCATTCGTTGGTGGCGGCGCACCATTGAAATACCCAGTAAAACCAGCGTTGCGTAGTAGGGTGCGTAGCTTTCCAGGCGCATCACTAGCAGCATGTAAATTAGCAGCGCTAGGCTTAACAGGTAGGGCCAGCCAGCCTTCAGGGTTTGCCAAATTTTAGGAATCTCTTCGGCTGGCATGCCTTTTAGGCCGTTACGAGCGGCGTAGTTATCCACCTGCAGGATAAGCGCCATATAGAAAAGAATGGCTGGCAATAAGGCGGCGATCATCACCTCGGAATAACTGACGCCCAGAAAGGACGCCATAATGAACGCCACCGCCCCCATCACCGGTGGCATCAAGGTGCCCCCCGTGGAAGAGCAGGCTTCGACGGCAGCTGCATACTCTTTTGAATAGCCACTGCGTTTCATTGCCGGGATGGTAATCGCACCAGTGGTCAGAATATTGGATACCGCACTGCCCGACAAACTGCCCATAAACGCACTGGAAATCACGGCGACCTTGGCCGGCCCGCCGCGGCTTTTCCCCATCAGCGCGGTGGCGAAGTCCATAAAAAACTTACCACCACCGGTAATCGTCAGGGCGATGCCAAATACTACAAAGCCGATGATCAGGTTGGCAACCACCTGCATGGGCACACCGACAATGCTTTCCACGCCCATCACATGGGAGCGAATAGTTTCTCCCAGGGTAAAAGGGTTGCTCCATAGAAAACCCGGCATGCTCCCTGCATAAATAGGGTACAGGCCAAACACCAGAGCCACTGCAAAAATCGCCCAACCACCGCAGCGTCTCACCCCTTCCAGCACCAGCAATACCATGACACTGGCAATAGCCGTCGCCTCGGTGGGGGCAAAAAACTCCCAACCTTCCTGCATCATGCGCAGGCCGTTCAACCCCAAGTAAATGGAACATCCTAATGCAGTGACTGCCAGCCCCCAGTCGTACCAGGGTAGGCGTTGGCTATCAGCGGCCCGCGCCGGATAACACAGCAATGCTGACGCAAGGAAAATACCGATCAGGTAGTAAAGAAAGGCATTCCCCAGTGGAGTAAAGCCAAACAGGGCTAACGAGAACGTCTGGTTGATGGCCATAAGCAGCCCTGCCAACCCCAAAAGCATAACGATTCCGCGCGAAACCTTGTTGAGCCGTGATGTCGTGTTGTCGCTATTATTCGTCATGGCCGTTACCTATAGACACCATTGCAGCCGGGGCCAATGGCCCCGTGCCTCAAGCCATTAAAGTTCGTCAAGCGTGGCCTGACGGCGCTCTTCCCAGCGTGCTTTAAAGGCCTCGTCATCAAGGTCGCTAGCCTCTTCCAGGGTTTGCTCCCATGCGGCTTGCAAGGCTTCTAAACGAGCGATGCGCGCTTCGTTCCAGGCATTCATTTCATCGCTCCACAGGTTCTGCTCCTGCATATAGCGCACGGCACCCGCATGGAAGGGGATATCAATCGGCGGGACACCAGAGTCCTTGATCGACCAGCGATGAATGGCTGACGTCGCATCCTTATAGAGGTCGTAAGACTCATCCAACGACTTGATGTAGGCATAAACCTCGTCTTCATCTTTATCGGCCATAGCGACAATGATCGGGTAGCGGTAGGCCAGCATGTTAGCCGGGGCATCTTCAGATAAGCCTGCACCAATGGTCTCGGTGAACGGCTGGAAGACCGGCGCCACCTGATTCATGCGTGCCCAGGCTTCCTCGTCGTCGGCAGGAATATCCACCCAGCGCAGCCCGCGTGGTGACTCTTCCAGCTCATAGAGCTGGCTTGCCGTGGTCGTGGTGCACACGGCATCAGCTTGGCCCTGTACCAGCGAGCTCATGGCGGCACCGTGTGCCGGGAACATCACCTCTTCAACGTCATCACGTGTGAGCCCCGCAAAGGCCAGGATGGCATCGCACTTCACGCTCACTGAAGGGTTGCCCGCGGCATACGCAACACGCTTACCGCGCAAATCTTCCAGACTATGAATTTCTGCATCGGCAGCGGTGGGAATACCAAACGAGGAGGGTCGGCCAGCCACCGCACGCAGATCCTGAGGCCCCCAACGGCGCTCAGCAAAGTCGAAGGTTCCTTCAGATGCAAAAAATGACTCGGTCGCCAGGAAGGCATAATCCGCTCGCCCTGACACAAGCGGCTGCAACCGCCCTATGGCAGATCCAGCTGGCTGAATACGGATGCGCGTGTCGTAAGCACGACCAAAGGCATCGGCAATAGCAGATGCTTCAGAATGCCCCTGCGAGCCGACATCGTAGGCTGTCCAAGTCATGGTATTGGGCAGTTCCTGGGCAGTCGCCACACCTCCCAGAGAGAATGAAAAAGAAGCGGCAATAATGCTGGCGTTTAATAGATTACGTTTCATGATGGCGTCTCACTTGTTGTTGAAGTTGTTAGTGATGTTTTATTAGCCGACGAGGGTTGTCCTCGGCCTTGGTCAGGCGTTTTTATCAATCGGCGTAGTACCCTTTTCTTTCAGTTGAGTAATGCGTTCAGGCGTGACGCCCATCTCCTTGAGAATATCCTCCGTGTGTTGCGAAAAGGTGGGGGGTGGGCGCTCATAATGACAAGGCGTACGGCTTAACTTAATCGGCGAGCCGGTGCCTTTGTAAGCGCCAATTTCAACAATCATTTTTCGATGAGTTGTATGGGGGTGAGCGAGCACCTGGGAGGTTTCCAGCACTGGGCCACAGGGCACGCCGTTTTGAATAAGGCGTTCCGCTAGCATCAACCCATCCTGATGTTTCATGGCGCCTTCCAGCGCCTCACGTAACGCTTCACGATTGACCAGACGCGTACCATTATCGATAAAACGCGAATCCTGGATCAGCTCGGTGCAGCCCAGTTCGGCGCACAACTTGGCAAACTGACCGTTGTTACCCACGGTTAAGAAAAGTGGCTGCGTAGCGGTCTTATACACCTCGTAGGGAGCAATATTTGGATGCGCATTACCAGTGCGCTGTGGGGCTGGGCCGCCATAGAACACATTCGGAAAATGCGGGTGCATTAACGACAGTCCCGAGTCAAACAGTGCCGCTTCAACAAACTGACCTTGTCCACTACGCGTTCGCTCATGCAGTGCCAGGGTAATTCCAATCACCGCATTCAACCCCGTCACGATATCAACGATCGGTAAGCCCACTCGCAAGGGATCACCGCCTTGCTCACCATTAACGCTCATCAGCCCTGCCATGGCCTGAATCACTGCATCGTAACCGGGCAGGCCGCCCATCGGGCCATCCGCCCCAAAGCCACTGATCCGGCAATGAATCAACGCAGGAAAGCGTGCACTCAGGACGTCATACCCCAGCCCCCACTTTTCCAATGTGCCGGGCTTGAAGTTTTCAACCAGCACATCCGCGCCTTCAAGCAACTCCAGTAATAAGGCGCGACCTGCATCCTGGCGCAGATCAAGCGCCATACCACGCTTGCCACGATTCAGGCCATGAAAGTAGGAAGAGGCATCCCCTTGAAATGGCGGCCCCCAGCCGCGGGTTTCATCGCCTTGCGGAGGTTCTACCTTGATCACATCCGCCCCATGATCTGCCAGCACCTGGGTACAATACGGGCCGCCCAGTACTCGGCTTAGATCAAGAATACGGATACCACTCAAACAAGCAGCAGGAGTCCTCATGACGCCACCTCTGGCACTCGCTCAGCGTTAGGCTCGGGAAGGTTCAGCTTGGCTATCAGCTGCACTACACGGCCTGCCCCCATCGGCCGCTCTTCCAATAGCTCAGCACAGTGCTCTGCAGGCAGGTCATCAACGACAGTCGGATCCTGTGGTAGCAGCTTGTAGCGCAGCACCAGTGCTGCTAGAGCGGCGCGGCGATGGTTATCCGGTTGCTGCTGCGCTTCCCAGGCAAGAAAAACTGTCGAGGTGGCGTGATAAAGCGTACTAGCGATACGTCGCACTTCATGTTCGTTATCGGCGCTTCCCGCTACTTTCTCAGCTGCCAGAACAGCCTTATCCAACACTTGTTTGAGTAAACAGCACTCTCGTTCGGCCAGGGCGGAAACCTCGATCAGGCGATGCAGATAGCCACTCAAAATAGGTAAGGTGCCTTCACGACGAATCGCACGAAACACGTCTAACGCGACAATATTGCTGGTACCTTCCCAAATCGATCCTAAGTGGGCGTCGCGCACTACCCGGGCATCCGACCACTCTTCGATATAGCCACACCCGCCGCGCACTTCCATACCATCAGCGGTGACCTTTCGGGCATCCCGGGTCGTACGAAACTTGATCAATGGCGTCAAAATACGCAGCAGTTTTGCAGCTTCCTGATCGCCTTTATCTGCTCGCCTTAGGCACTCGGCCGTGTGGAATACCATGCTGCGCCCCTGCTCGGCGGTTAGCATCATCTTGAGCAATTGGCGCTGCATCAGCGGCAGCTCAATCAAATGACGACCAAATGCATGTCGATGACGAGCAATATACAGGCTTTCGTTCATTGCGCGGCGCATCAAGCCAGCAGAACGCACACCGTTGGAAAGGCGCGACATATTGATCATATCGGTCATGTGTTTAAAGCCTTTGCCCTCTTCGCCCACCACATAGGCTTCTGCGCCTTCCAGAACAATCTCGCCACTAGCCATAGAGCGGGTACCCATCTTGTCCTTAAGCCTCAGGATGCGGTAGCTGTTCAAACGGCCATCAGGCAACTGACGTGGCAGTAAAAATAGCGTCAACCCACGCGTACCATCCTGCCCACCTTCAGGTCGTGCCAGCACCATGGCTAAGTCGGCATCTGGGTTAGAGCAGAACCATTTGTCCCCATAGAGTCGCCAAACGCCGTTCTCGTAACGAGCCTCAGTGGTAATCGCACCAACGTCTGACCCAGCATCCTGCTCGGTCATAAACATGGCCCCTTGAAAATGCTGCGCTTTATCCTGGGCGGTCAGGTTATCGATAAACTGAGCAATTAACTCTTCAGAGCCAAACTTGCGTAACGTACGCGTCAGCGAGTCGCTCATACTCAGTGGGCAGCACAATCCAAACTCCGCCTGCACAAACAAGAACGTCAGGCCATATTTAACAGCCGGCGGCATCGGTTCCGGCCAGCCCAAAACGCCGCCGCGGTGCGACATCGCCGCCAGACCAAAATGCGAATAAGCGTAGTGTTCCAGCTGCTGGTAGGCAGGGTGTTTTTCGATATGCTGGGCATCAGCCCCGTTGCGGGTACGCAGATGAAGGGTCGGTGGGTTTTTATCTGCAGCCAGCGCCAGTGTTTCAAGCTCATCTCCCACCAGCTTGCCCATCTCATCGAAAAAAGGGGCGGTATGCTGGCGCAACTCAGGGGCTAGATAAACAGCTAACAGGCTGGATAACTCTGGGTCACTGGTAAAGGCATTGTGTCCGCGGTTATCGGGAATGTTGCGGTGAATAGCGTTCGACATACCGCTTCTCCTTGTTATAGTTTCGATAGCATCTTTCGCATACTAGTAACCATTAACACTGGTCATCCAATACCGTTTAAGGATCTATCGATACTATTTACTGTATCGTTGAAGTCATTTGACATAATTCTATGCATAACGATGGGAGCATCAGATGGCACTCACCTTTCGGCAATTGCGGTATTTTTTGTTGCTGGCCGAAGAGCTGCATTTCGGTAGGGCCACTGAAAAGCTGCATATCTCACAGCCACCGCTAAGCGCGAGCCTGCGCCAGCTCGAAGACGAGCTGGGCGTAACGTTGCTTCAGCGAAGTAGTAAGAGCGTTAAGTTAACGACTGCGGGCGAGGTATTTCAGCGGCAAGCAAGACGCCTGCTTGAGGAACTGGAAGAGTCGCGCATCATGATGCAGCGCATCGCAGAGGGGGCTTCGGGAATTTTGAGAATCGGCTTCACGCCTGCCATGCTATTCCGCGGTTTGCCGCTTGCGTTACAGAAGCTCAAATCGGCACACCCTGGCATTGAGGTAAAGTTGCTGGAACGTAGTTCATCCGATCAGGTTGAGGGAATAGAGTCTGGACAGCTCGATATCGGTTTTATTCATGCTATGCCACTTCCCGATACGCTAGAAAAGCTGACACTGGCCAGCGAGCCATTGCTTGGCTGCGTACCCAGCCATCATCCGCTAGCTCAACGACAGTCAATCTGCCTGAAAGACTTGTGCAGTGATTCATTTATCACGTTTCGCCGAGATCTTTCCCCTTACTACTACGACCGCATCATAGGCCTCTTCCACGTTGCCGATCTAACTCCAAATGTAACCCACGAAGTGTCACATTGGCTGACTGTGATCGCTTTGGTCGCCAATAGCATGGGAGTAGCACTGGTACCAAAGTCACTGATAGACACACAGTTTTCTAACGTCAGCTTTCTACCTTTAGCCGATGTTTCTATCACGCACGAGTCACACTGTATTTGGCTAAAAGACAATGAAGCAGAAAACCTTGAACTGCTGATTAGCATTGTTCAAGGTCTCCAACCATAAAGAAAGCAAGCGCCCAGCTGCCTTATTGAAATGTACTAACAAGGACAGCAACCACCTCATCACAGACTGATGTTGAGGTATGGTTACCTTGGTTGGCATTCGGTAATCGCCCGTGTGGCTCGCCTTATCAGCATCGCCCAGTCAGCTATATGTAACAAGTCATACCAAAAATCAGTGCTTGAATCGCCCCAGGTTTCGTAGACACCTCCAGGCCTTATACTAAAGGTATCTAGGAGGAACCATGAGCTATCCCCGCTACACTGAAGAATTCAAAATCGAAGCCGTCAAGCAGGTGGTAGAGCGCGGCCATCGCGTGGCCGAGGTCGCTGAGCGGCTAGGC